>NZ_QPEL01000030.1:0-49827 GCF_008368965.1 Bacillus sp. AY2-1
TCCTAAATCAAAATTAAACAATTATATTTTCATTTTACACGTTGAGAAGAATACCTATTTCATTTTAATATTTGTCACTTACAAATATTCTTAGAATTTTAATTAACATCTATAACTTCCCATCCAGCTTCAATAGCCATTCCCCTTTTTTCATCTACTGAATCTCCTAAATTCATCTTATTTATAGCCACCACAGCTAAATGTGTCGGCCTACTTAACGCTACATAAGCTGTTTTTAGTGCATCCCTAATTACCTCAGGTAAATATCCAGATTCAGTTTCATAATTACGATAATTTCCAATTAAAAAGTCAAAAATCTCCGTAAAATCATAGAATATGTCTGGATTATTAAAATCCCCTTTCCTTATCTTTGATTCTAAAAGAAGTGTTGCTTTATGAGTCTCACCTTTAACGGAATGAACTGTTCCAAAGCAAATATCTTGTTCTACCAATTCTATATCTAACATCTGGTCATTTTGGATGAGCTGTTGTCCTCGCTTATAACTAATATAATTCCTCTCAATTCTATTACATACACGTTCTGTACAATGATTTAATAAATCTTCATTATTAAGTATCATCTCTTCTAATTCAATAATTCTTTTATATATTTTAACGATTTCTTCCTTAATATCCTCGTTTACAACTCCCTCAGCACCATAAATTTCTTTTATACACACCGCTATCTTAGACTTTATATCTATAAACTTTTCTTGTCTCAATAAATTATTAAAGTAATTAAGAGAATATGCTGATTTTCCCTTCGGTAACCGATCATTTGTATGCTTCACATACATTAGTAACCCTTTCATTACTATCTCATAAAAATTTTTAATTATCGTTTCTGTTTTTGGCTTTACATCACTGTTTCTTTTATACCTAGTATAATAATTTTTCACTTCATCATGCATTAAACCTACTGCTCCTATTTTTTTGGTACTCCACTTAAACTCTGTATTAGTATCTGATAAACTCTTTACTAAATTTAAGTACTCATTTATAACATTATTTTTAGAGTTATATAATAATAGGTACGGTTTAAATGATTTTTTATTAGGATTTCCTCTTAGTACTTCATATTTTTCAATACAAGTAGTCCTTAAAACTTTTGCGATGCTCTCACCAAAACGTGTACTATATGATAATTCAAGTTGCGGTATCGTTTCTCTAGATGGTACCCAAGCATCTTCCCCTTTTCCAAACATTGTATACAGCGCTTGATATGGATCTCCAAATTTTTGTAGTATTGTTAATCCATTATTAAATATTCTCATTAATAAATCATATTGTATCTCACTTGTATCTTGTGTTTCATCAATAAATGCCCACAAAAACCGTTTTCCAAATGCGTTCTTAATACGATGTTCGTACTTTTTTATATACCAATTTGAAAATGATATAGTATCATTATGCCTAAATATCCCCATTTCTAACAAATCCCTAAAGGTATTAACCACCTCTTCTCGACACCACTCATTGCACTCGCCTATTAACTCTAGGCTACCATCATTTAAAAATTCTAAATATGTTTCTTTTATTCGAGTCGTAGGGGCAAAAGAGGAACTATATTCACTGAAAATTTCAGCGAATTTTTCTTTATACATCTCCTCTTCATCTAATAACGCTTTTTTATTTGGATATAATTCTTGATACGCCTTAGAAGTAAAAAAGTGATTTAAAAAATCATGTATAGTTCCTATAAAGTTGGGATATCCAAAATTAACTATTTTCACATTTACTTATGAGAATTCAGCTTTTTTCGTTTCGAGGTATTTCCTTTTCTTTCCTTGACGACAATACCTACTTACATTAGAACCTAAAAAATTAATAAAAACGAAGCGACTTATTTCAATCGCTTCGTTTTCTCAGCTCATAACTTTTCCAAAATAATAACAAAAATAAATTATTTCTTTTTGATTTTTCTCTAGTCTAATTAATTTTTCCCTAGTCTAATTAATTTTTCCTTTTTGACATTCACTCTACATAACCCTCTTAAACATCTTCTCCAACTCATAAGTAGAATGATGCACAAGAATCGGTCTTCCGTGCGGGCATGTATACGGGTTTGTTGTTGTACGTAGTTCTTCCAGCAAAGCAAATATTTGATCGTTCGTTAAATATTGATTTGCTTTAATAGATGCTTTACAGCTCATCATGATGGCTGCTTCTTCACGTAATTTCTTAATATCAACTTTTTTTAGTTTAACAACTTGCTCCATCATTTCATCGATAATTTCTGTTTCTTGTCCTTTCGGGAACCACGTTGGGTGCGAGCGGACGATAAAGGATTGATGGCCAAATTGCTCCAAGAATAGACCGACTTTTTTCAGTTCTTCTAGTTGCTCTTCAACACGTAAAAATTCAGTAAGAGATAAATCGATACGGTACGGTACAAGCAGTTCTTGTACTTCTTGCGCTACCCTTCCTACTTTATCACGGAAATATTCATAGTTGATACGTTCCTGCGCAGCATGTTGATCAATCATATATAAGCCTTTATCATTTTGAGCGAAAATATATGTTCCATGCATTTGTCCAATTGGATAAAGTGGCGGTAAGTCATTACCGTTCATTTCAATCTCTTTGATTTCCTGAACTTCTTCTTCCAATTCCTCTAATTCAAAGTCCTCTTCATTACTGTCCCACGATTTTTCTTCTCGAATTGGTTCTTCCATTATCGGTCTAGTAGATGGCTGCCAACTTTGTTCTTCTCTTACGAGCGACTGTGGTGGTTGCCATTCTTGTTTCGGCGGTTGCCACAGTTGTGCTGGCTGTTTCACAGGCAGCGGTTCTTCTTGTTTTTCATCCATGCCAGTTGGTAAAACAATGTCCGGCATGGATGGTTCTTTCGGCTTCGCATGCTCAAACTGGAACTGTTCTTGCACACTCTCGTCTTTTTCTTTTTTCTTCGTTGTTACGCCTGCATCTGGAATGAGCTGTATTTTTTTAAATGCAGCTTGCAATGTTTCTTCGATAAGCTTTAGCAATTCTTGTTCTTTACTAAAACGAACTTCTAATTTTGCAGGATGTACGTTAACGTCAACAAGCACTGGATCCATTTCAATCGATAAAAATCCGATTGGATATCGTCCGACTGGCAGTAATGTATGATATCCTTGCTGAATTGCTTTCATTAATACAAAGTTTCGAACGTAACGGCCATTTACGATTGTTGACATATAATTTCGAGATGCTCTCGTTACTTCTGGTAATGTTACATAGCCTGTAATTGTGAAATCTAAAGATTCAGCTTCAATCGGAACAAGTTTCTTCGCAACTTGAATGCTGTAAATCGATGCAAGTACTTGTCTTACATCACCATTACCTGACGTATGAAGCAATTTCTTTTCATTATGAAACAGCTTTAACGATACTTCTGGATGTGACATTGCAATACGATACACAATATCTGTAATATTACCAAGCTCTGTATGAATGGTTTTCATATATTTAAGACGCGCTGGTGTATTAAAGAATAAGTTTTGTACTGTAATATCTGTTCCTTTTCGGCTCGCGGTTTTCTCTTGCTTTATAATGTCTCCACCTTTAATAATAAGGTGTGTACCAGGTGCATCACCTGTGCTAGTGATTAATTCTAATTCACTAACTGAGGCGATACTCGGCAATGCCTCACCACGGAAACCGAGTGTTCTGATGCGAAACAGATCGTTTTCATCTTTAATTTTACTTGTCGCATGTCGTTCAAAAGCTACGATGCAATCTTCTTCTGCAATGCCATCTCCATTATCAATGATGCGAATTTTCGATAAACCAGCTTCTTCTAAGTGGATTTCAATAGATGTACTATTCGCATCGATAGAATTTTCCACAAGTTCTTTTACGACTGAAGCAGGACGCTCTACTACTTCTCCTGCCGCAATTAAGTTAGAGAGTTGGTCATCGAGTTTGCGAATTTTCCCCATCTACTTACTCATCCTTTCTTTAACTTTTTCTGTAAGCGATACAGTTCGTTCATCGCTTCTAAAGGCGTCATATCAAGTAAATCAATTTTTTTAATTTGCGCCAGTACTGCTGTTTCTTTTTGATCTAACGCAAGCTTGTCTTGTTTCTTCGAAGACTGTTCTCCTCCAAAGAAAGATAGTTGTGATTCTTCCTCAGTCTCTACTTTCGCCTCTAGTACTTCTACTGGCTCTTCTTTTACAACTACAGGTTCTGGAATAACTTCTTGCTCCTGCACTTTCACTTCTACACGCTTTGGAATAATAATTTCTTCTTGTCCTTCTAGTTGTGCTAACACTTCTTTCGCGCGGGCAATTAAGCTATCTGGAAGCTCTGCAAGTTGCGCAACGTGGATTCCGTAACTTTTATCTGCTGCTCCATCTTGAATTTTATGAAGGAATACTACTTTACCATTCTCTTCAATTGCTGAAACGTGTACATTTTTCAGTTGATCTAAACTCTCTTCTAACACAGTCAATTCATGATAATGTGTAGAAAATAACGTTTTTGCCCCAATTTGGTCATGAATATGTTCAATGATTGCCTGTGCAAGTGCCATGCCATCATACGTAGATGTACCTCGTCCAATTTCATCAAATAAAATTAAACTTCTTTCTGATGCGTTTGCAATTGCATTTTTCGCTTCTAACATTTCGACCATAAATGTACTTTGACCTGAAATCAAATCATCTGCTGCACCAATTCTCGTAAAGATTTGGTCAAATACAGGTAATACTGCTTCTGTCGCTGGTACGAAACAACCAATTTGTGACATAACCGTTACAAGTGCTAACTGTCTCATATACGTACTTTTACCAGACATGTTCGGTCCTGTAATTAAAAAGACATCCATCTTCTCTGGCATAATACAATCATTCGGTACATACAATTTTCCGTTCAATACTTTTTCAACGACAGGATGACGACCATCTTTAATAAAGATTTCACGCTTCGTTGTTAGTACAGGTTTTACAAACTGTTCTTCTTCACTAACTGTCGCGAAACTTTGCAGTACGTCTAATTCACTAATTACTTTTGCTAAATGTTGTAATTTCGGAATAAATACTTTTACTTCTTCACGAAGTGCTGTAAATAAATCGTATTCTAGCTGTACAATTTTTTCTTCTGCTTCTAAAATTAACGTTTCTTTTTCTTTCAGTTCATCTGTAATGAAACGTTCAGCATTAGCAAGCGTTTGTTTTCGTTCGTAGCGGCCTTCTGGAAGTGCTGCAAGATTCGCCTTCGTCACTTCAATGTAGTAGCCGAAAATACGGTTGTACCCGATTTTTAACGATTTAACTCCTGTAATATCACGCTCTCGTTTTTCAAGCTCAGCGATCCACGTTTTTCCGTTTTTACTAACGTAACGATATTGATCAAGCTTGTCATTATAACCGTCTTTAATAATATCTCCATCTTTAATAGAAAGCGGTGGGTTTTCTTGAATACTTCTTCCTAGTAATTCAGTTAAGCTCTCACATGGATCCGCTCCTTGAATTAACCTTGCTGCATAAGCATTATCTAACAAACTAATCGCTTCTAAAATAGCTGGTACTTGAAGTAAAGATCGTCTTAACTGTAATAAGTCCCTTGCATTGACATTACCAAATGCAACTTTTCCTGCTAAACGTTCTAAATCATATACTTCTTTTAGTTTTTCTTTTAAATCTTCACGTAAGAAGTAATCATTTACAAATGTTTCAACCATTTCTAAACGCTCTTCAACTTTTTCTTTCTGAATAAGTGGACGTTCCATCCACTGTTTTAACATACGACCACCCATAGCTGTTTTTGTTTTATCCAATAGCCATAATAATGATCCTGTTTTTTCTTTCGTTCGAAGTGTTTCTGTCAGCTCTAAATTTCGCTTTGAATGCACATCAATTTTCATAAATTGATTCGTATAATAAATTTCTACAGGCTGTAAATGATCTAATGAACGTTTTTGCGTTCTTATCAAATAGTTAAATAAGCGTCCAATTGCTTTAATTAACTTTGCTTGCGAAACATTTTTCACAAGATGTTCTAATCCTTCAGGAATTGCCGTTGCATCTTCATATGAAATTGTCATTTTTAACGTTTCAGTTAATTTATTTAATTCATCTTTAGAAAATGAAGAATCTACAACAATTTCTTTTGAACCAGTTGCATACACTTCCAATAAAATATCTTCTACTGAACCAGTTAACAACGTTACTGTATTTTGTCCAGTCGTTAAATCATTACAAGCTAAAGCATATGATCCATCTTCAAAATGTGTTAATGCGGCTAAGAAGTTGTTTTCTTTCTCATCAATTGTACGCCCTTCCATCATCGTTCCTGGCGTAATTAGTTGTACTACTTCACGGCGCACTACACCTTTAGCTGTTTTTGGATCTTCCACTTGCTCACAAACAGCAACTTTATATCCTTTTTCAACAAGTTGTTCAATATAGTTTTTAGCTGCATGATGCGGTACACCGCACATCGGTATACGATCACTACTGCCACCATCTCGGCTCGTTAATGTAATCTCAAGTTCATGAGCTGCTTTAACGGCATCTTCAAAGAACATTTCATAAAAATCGCCTAATCGGAAAAATAAAAAGGCATCTTGATAGTCTGCCTTAACCTTTAAATATTGCTGTATCATAGGGGTATATTGCGTCATACTTTTCCTCCATAATTCTTACATAGTAATCAATTTTCATATATGTCACATTTCACGGACATCCATATCTCCTATTTCAGGAGTCTATCTTCATTATAACATATTTCATAAAGAATCATGTTCATTCAGCGCCACTTATGTAAAGTAAAAAGCTAGGAAGAACTTCTCCCTAGCTTTCTATTACTCTTCTTCTGCATCAACGATAAAGTTCGGATCTAATTCTTCAAATTCATCATCAGCAATTTGGAAATCATCATCTGATTCTACGCAGCCTTCAGGATTTACACTTACACAAATTTTCGTTTCTCCAACTACTTCTGTTACAAATTCACGTTCTACAGTTACAACAATTTTATTACCGTTTGGTGATACAAGCGCTTCTAAACAATTTGGTGGCTGAATAACACGAGCAATAATTTCTAAATCGTCACCAGAAAAGTTTTTATCACGATAACCAATGCTTACTTCGTCCGTGTAGTTCACGCGTTCTGTTACAACTTCAGTCTTTGTATTTCCATCAAATGAATACCAAGTGTTCACATCATAGAAACCTTCAATTTCCACATGCTTCCCATTCTTTCTTGCTTCGTACGAGTGGTTAATTACCCAGCACCCTAAAATACTTGTTGGTTCATTATTCGATTCACATGTATGCGTTGACTTTGTATACTTACGTCCTTTTCCAACCACTGCTTTTGTAATAATCTCTCTAAATTCGGACATTCGTAACCCTCCTCAATCACTATTCACTTAATCATATGCGTGACAATAGCGGAATGTGTCATTCTTTTTTTGAGAAGAACTTACGTTTAATCAACTAAAAAAAAGAGATGTCAATATGACATCTCTTTAACAACCACAATTTCCTTTTTTACTTTCTACCGCTGCGCCAGTTTCACCCTTAAGTACATCGCCACCAGTTGAAATTAATATTTCATCTGTTACGTTGTTAGAAATTGTACTAGCAACTAACTGTAATAAGTCATTTACATATGTTTGTGAAGATTTAAATTCTTGTACGACTGGAATACTGTCTAACTTATCTTGCAATGCATCAATTTCAGCTTCTACCTTTTTTAAAGCTTCCCACTTCCCGTAATGCTGCAAGTTTACTGCTTGTTTTTGCAGTGCTTTAATTTCATCGATTGCGCGCTTTACATTTTCATTTTTATGAATTTGCGCCTCTGCTTTCTTAAAAAAATCAACTTCTTCTGTTTCAGAAATCATTTTTGCTAATTCTTTTGCTTGTTCAACAATGTCATCTTTCGAATATACTTTCATCTATTATTTCACCTCAATCGGCTCTTCAACTAATTCCCCGTTAAGAGACCAAGTTTTTGCTTCCGTTACTTTTACTTTCACAAGCTGACCAATTAAAGATTTTGAAGCGACGAAGTTTACAAGTTTATTCGTGCGAGTATAACCTGCAAGTACTTCCGGATTATTTTTACTTTCCCCATCAACTAACACTTCTACAATTTGACCTTTGTAACGACTATTCTTTTCAATTGCCAACGTATTTACTAGTGTATTTAAGCGTTGAAGACGTTCTTTCTTCACTTCCATAGGTACATTATCTTTCATTTTTGCAGCTGGTGTACCTTCGCGAGGAGAATAAATAAATGTAAAGGCAGTATCAAATCCTACTTCACGATATAACGACATCGTTTCTTCAAATTGCTCATCTGTTTCATTTGGGAAACCAACGATAATATCTGTTGTTAATACTCCATCTGGAATTGCTTCTTTAATTTTTCTTACAAGTTCTAAATAATGCTCACGTGAATATTTACGCGCCATAATTTTCAGCATATCTGTACTTCCAGATTGAACTGGTAAATGGATATGTTCTACTAAGTTGCCACCTTTGCCAAGCACTTCAATTAAGTGATCATCGAAATCACGTGGATGGCTCGTTGTAAAACGAATACGGGCAATATCAACTTTACGAAGTTCGTCCATTAAATCACCAAGACCGTATTCTACATCTTCAAAGTCTTTACCATATGCATTTACGTTCTGTCCAAGTAATGTAATTTCTTTATAACCATTCGCAGCTAAATGACGAATCTCTTGGATAATATCTTCTGGACGTCTGCTCCGCTCTTTTCCGCGCGTATACGGTACAATACAATACGTACAGAACTTATCACAGCCATACATAATATTTACCCAAGCTTTAATATCACCACGACGTACTTTCGGAAGGTTTTCAATTACGTCGCCTTCCTTTGACCATACTTCAACTACCGTCTCTTTCGAGAACATCGCATCTTTTAGAATGTACGGTAATCTATGAATATTATGCGTTCCAAATACCATATCTACATGCTGATTTTTTTGCATAATTTTATTTACAACAGATTCTTCTTGAGACATACAACCACATACACCAATTAAAAGGTCCGGATTTCTTCGCTTTAGTGACTTTAAATGGCCTAGTTCACCAAACACTTTATTTTCAGCATTTTCACGAATTGCACAAGTATTTAATAAAACTACATCTGCATCCTCAGTCGAAAAAGTTGGTTCATATCCAAGCGTTGTGAAAATACCTGCCATTACTTCCGTATCATGCTCATTCATTTGACAACCATATGTACGAATATAGAACTTTCTTCCTGTACCAAAATTGCGAAACTCTTCAGGTAAGCCAAAATCCCGTTCAATTTTAACTTCTTCTTTCCCTCGCTTTTTCGCATCCTTTAAGGAAGGTGGTTGATATACACTTTCAAAGTATTTACTATAATCTTTCTCTTCTTTTTTCGTAGAGGAATTTGCTTGTTGACTTGCTAATCGTTGTTGCTCGTTCATCGGTAATCTCCTTTCACCCTTAACTATACACACTCTATAGTCCATTTTAATGCGCCTAGACTCACCTCAAAAATGGTTAGATAGCTTGAGAGATAACTTGTCCTTTGAAACTTGAGTAATCAATCTAATCATTCATAAGAATGAAGTCTTCCCCACGCAAATAGACATTCCCTTTTTATTATTTCTTGTTGTCCTACCCAAAAGCATATTGCTTTATCCCTATAAACATTACCATAGTATGACCTGTTTCGCCAATTTTAACAATACAGAGGCCCTTTATTATCTTACATTTCATAAGCAATGAACTTGCCATTTTCATACAACGATTTATATATTATTTTACCATTCTGAATTTTCTAAGTAAATAAGACTACCCTATATTTTTCTAATAAAAAAAGGTTGCCACATGGCAACCTCCTCTTCTTATATTACATAAATTCAGCAACAAGCTCATCAAACATTTTCTGATCCATATTTAAATCAGATTTCACTAAAGGCTCTTCACTATAGCCTTTAACAAGTTCTTGATATGATGGTTGCTTAGTATTTTGATAAATTAAACCTGTTACTAAACCGTTATTTTCCATTAAAGTTTGCATAGCCATCATGCGATTAGATGGATCATATCCCTCTACTGTGCTTAGTTTCGTTAAATTCTCTTTAAACCAATCGTAGGTATTTACTTTATTGTAAGTAACACATGGGCTAAATACGTTAATTAATGAAAATCCTTTATGGTTAATACCAGCTTCAATAATTTGTGTTAATTCTTTTAAATCACTCGAAAAGCTTTGCGCCACAAATGTCGCACCAGCTGTTAAAGCCATTTCCATTACATTTAGTGATGGTTCAATTGAACCTTGCGGTGTGCTTTTCGTTTTAAATCCAGCTTCACTACGTGGTGAAGTTTGCCCTTTTGTTAATCCGTAAATTTGGTTATCCATTACGATGTACGTAATATCGATATTACGACGAATAGAATGGATTGTATGTCCCATACCAATCGCAAATCCATCACCATCACCACCTGAAGCGATGACTGTTAAATCACGATTTGCCATTTTTACACCTTGTGCAATCGGAAGGGCACGACCATGAATACTATGCACACCATATGAATTAATATAACCTGAAATACGGCCTGAACAGCCAATACCAGAAATAACAGCAAGTTCATCTGGATTTAAACCAACGTTAGCTGCCGCACGTTGAATTGCAGCTTGCACTGAGAAGTCTCCGCAACCTGGGCACCAGTTTGGCTTTACACTGTTACGAAAGTCCTTAAATGTTGCCATTTAATACAACCCCTTTTTTGCATTCGTTGTAAATCTCTTTCGGCAAGAATGGGTTTCCATCATATTTTAAAAGACTAGAAATTTTCTCACCATTACCAAGATTCATTTTCATAATGTTAGCAAGCTGACCTGTTGCATTGTTTTCTACTACTACAACACGCTTCGCCTTTTTCACAAGTGGATCGATTTCAGCTGTTGGGAACGGGTGAATTAAACGTACATGAGCATGGTTTACTTTCATACCCTCTTGTTCTAAACGCGTCATTGCCTCTTCGATCGCACCACGAGTTGAGTTAAATCCAACAAGCAATACGTCTGCTTCTTCATGCTTAACATTTTTATAAACAGGGGTATTAAACTTCAAGTTCTCCATTTTACGGAAACGTTTGTCCATTTGATCTTTACGGTTTATTGCTGATTCCGATGGTTTTCCAGTTTCATCATGTTCTACACCTGTAACATGGTGAACACCATTTTTCATACCAGGTAAAACACGCGGTGAAACGCCGTCTTCAGTTACTTCATAACGCTTGAAGTATGCTTTATTTTCACGTTCTGGTAATTCCGCTTCTAAATCAAGCTTACCACGACGAATTTCCACTTTATCTAATTTAAGTGGTTCTACTGTTTGTTTTCCTAACGAAAGCTGTAAATCTGTTAAGAAAATAACAGGAACTTGATATTCTTCAGATAAGTTAAATGCTTCTACAATGTCATAGAAAGCTTCTTCAACTGTACTTGGCGCCATTACGATTTTTGGAATTTCACCATGCGTACCGTAAATCATCGCCATTAAGTCAGACTGTTCTTGTTTCGTTGGTAATCCCGTACTTGGACCACCACGTTGTGTATCAACAATTACTAATGGAGTTTCTGTAATACCTGCTAAACCGATTGCTTCCATCATTAATGAAAGACCAGGACCAGCAGATGCAGTTAATGTACGAACACCAGCATAGTTTGCACCGATTGCCATTGTACAAGCTGCGATTTCATCCTCAGTTTGGATTACTGTTCCGCCGACTTTCGGTAATTTTTTAATTAAGTATTCCATAATTTCTGATGCAGGTGTGATTGGGTATGCTGACATAAAACGAGCACCACCAGCTACCGCACCAAATGCGATTGCGTCGTTTCCAATCATAAACATGCGTTTTTTACCATCAGCTTTTTCAAGCTGCATCATGTTTACTTTCTCACCTAGTAATTCTTTCATATATTGAGAGCCGCGTTTAATTGCGTTCATATTCTTTTGAACGACTTGCTCTCCTTTACGACCAAAGATTTCTTCAACAACATCTAAATAAGCTGTTTCGTCTAATCCTAATACTGCACTTGATGCTCCAACAGCAACCATGTTTTTCATTAATGATGTGCCTAATTCTGAAGCAATATCTGTAAACGGTATCACATATAGATTTACATCTGTATTATCAGGTATTGTTGGATTAAATTTCGCATCCGCAACTACAATTCCACCTGGACGTAGTTCGTGGAAGTTAAAATCAATTGTTTCTTGGTCAAAAGCAATTAAAATATCTAAATCATCTGAGATCGCTCGTACTTCTGTTGTACTTACACGAATTTTATTATTTGTATGGCCGCCTTTTATACGTGATGAGAAGTGGCGGTAACCGTATAGGTAATATCCTAATCGGTTTAATGCAATACAGAAGATTTCTCCTGTACTTTCAATTCCTTCACCTTGTTGGCCTCCAACTTTCCATGAAAGTTGACTAATCATCTCCTACACCCCTTTTGGCTGCATTCATTGTAGTGTATTTTTTTACAGTAATAGTTTAGCATTTTTTATGCAAATAAACTACAACGGACGCAAATTATGCCTCTTCTGATTTCCCTGAATCTTTAGTATAAAGCTATTTTGTTTTTCATTCTAGTATTAGGTCTTAAAAAAAGCAATAAAATCAAATGAGTTAATTTTAATTATTCTGAATTTTAAACCAAAAACTTAAAAACTCATATGTTCAACAAAATTATCATATAAAAATCTTTCTACAGTAGATGCAGCATAGTATTTATAAAGCTCATTCATGACATTTTCATAATCTCCGTAGGCAGATACATTGACAACCGTATCTACAATCCCATCAAAATCTGAACCAAACCCTATATTGTTTTCTCCACCTAGCGAGCAAATATATTCGATATGTTTTACTATATCTGTTATATTTGCTTGTCTTTCACTTGTTAGAAACTGCGGTACAAAAGTAACACCGATTATGCTATTTCTCTGTATAAGCGCTTTAATTTGTTCGTCATTTAAATTGCGTGGATGCTCACACAGTTTATAACAATTTGAGTGGGATGCAATTGGGTTATTTGCAATTTCTATCACATCCCAAAAACTTCTCTCATTTAAATGTGATAGATCCGTCCATAATTGCAAAGTATTCAACTCTTGTACAACTTGTCTACCAACAGTAGTTAAACCTGCTCCACGCGTCTCTAGCGCCCCATCAGCTAACAAATTCGCATAGTTCCATGTTAATCCGAAAGAACGTACACCTAACCGATAAAACAAACGTAATTTCATCGCTTCTTTGCCAATTGCTTCGCACCCTTCTAACGTTAATAGCGCGCCAACCTCGTCTTGTTTTAATCTATTTATATCCTCTTTCGTTCGGATAAATCTCACACCTGGTAGCGATAGAATTTCATTATAAAAAATATCTATCATTTGTAATGCCGCTTCAAATCGTTTTTCATACGTCACTGTTTCTGGCACATATATTGCAAAACATTGTATACTTCCTTGTCTTTCCTTTAACTGTTGAAATGTAATATGTAATTGCGGATCGTTTTTAAAATTCTTTTTTCCCTTTGCACTCCATAACTGAAAGAGCACATCACAATGAGCATCAAAAATTTTCATTTTCATTCCTCCATTATAAAAACAACCTGTTTGCATACTGCAAACAGGTTGTTTAAACTTAACGAGGTTCTACAATTAATTTTATTGCTGTACGCTCTTCGCCATCAATCATAATATCTGTAAACGCTGGGATACAAATTAGGTCCAAACCACTAGGCGCTACAAACCCTCTTGCAATTGCTACTGCCTTTACCGCTTGGTTTAATGCACCTGCACCAATAGCTTGAATTTCTGCTGTTCCGCGTTCGCGAATAACACCTGCAAGTGCACCAGCTACAGAATTAGGGACCGACGTTGCTTTAACTTTTAATATTTCCATTCCGCGTTTCCTCCTCGTTTCTTTAAAAAGTATTAGCAATTATTTCACTTTAACTTATATTCACGAGGAATGGCGCGTATTCCTGCTAAATTTTCGTAATTTTTCTAAAAAATTAAAATATAATAACTTATCTAAAATTTAACGGAAATTTACTCAAAAAATGGTTGATCGTCATTAATTAAAATGCGCTCAATTTTCTTTGCTTTTCCTGTATTTGGATCCACATCAATTAACACTGCACTTAATTGCGTTCTACCACTTGTTACTTCAAATCGTACCGGTAAGTTCGTTAAAAACTTCTTCAATACTGCTTCTCGGTCCATACCTAAAATTCCATCATATGGCCCTGTCATCCCAACATCTGTAATATATGCCGTTCCGCTTGGTAAAATACGGT
The DNA here is from genome assembly GCF_008368965.1 of Bacillus sp. AY2-1. Classification (NCBI taxonomy): domain Bacteria; kingdom Bacillati; phylum Bacillota; class Bacilli; order Caryophanales; family Bacillaceae; genus Bacillus; species Bacillus sp. AY2-1. The sequence continues at coordinate 14,329 of NZ_QPEL01000030.1, forward strand.
TATCCGCTGTAGGGACATGCGTATGCGTACCTACTACTGCTGTAGCACGTCCATCTACATACCAACCTAGCGCTTGTTTTTCACTTGTAGTCTCCGCATGGAAATCAATAAAGATAATATTCGTACGTTTTTTCGCAATATTAATTAATTCATCCACTTTACGGAATGGACAATCAATCGGAGGAAGGAAAGTACGCCCCTGTAAGTTAATAACTGCAACTTCTGTTCCATTACAGTTCACAAAGATAAGTCCTTTTCCTGGAGTTCCTTCTGGGAAGTTAGCTGGTCTTGCAAGATATTTTGCATCATCGATGAATTCAAATACTTCACGATTATCCCAAGCATGGTTTCCAAGTGTAACTGCTTGTGCCCCACACTCTAAAAAGTTTCGATATATTTTTTCTGTAATCCCACGGCCACCTGCTGCGTTTTCTCCATTAATGATTGTTACTGTAGGTGTATATTTTTTCTTTAATGCCGGTACGTACTGTTGAATCATACCTCTACCAGGAGATCCTACTACATCCCCAACAAATAATATTCTCATATGTCTTACCCTTTCTATGTACTGCATTTTTTATTGCTATAGCATCAAGTAAATTCCTTATAATATGTTTATTATAAGTTTGTTTCACTTTTATGCTAAATAACTGTCTTTATTTTATCCAATTCCAACACAAAAAAATAAAGTGGTGTTTCACCACTTTATTTTGCGTATTCCACTGCACGTGTTTCACGAATAACAGTTACTTTAATATGTCCTGGGTAATCCAGTTCATTTTCAATACGTTTTCGGATATCACGAGCTAAACGATGAGCTTCTAAGTCATCGATTGTATCTGGTTTTACCAAAATACGAACTTCACGTCCTGCTTGAATTGCAAATGATTTTTCAACGCCTTCATAAGACTCTGAAATCTCTTCTAACTTTTCAAGACGACGAATGTAGTTTTCAAGCGTTTCACTACGAGCTCCCGGTCTTGCAGCTGATAAAGCATCTGCTGCTGCAACTAAAACTGCAATGATAGAAGTTGGTTCTGTGTCACCATGGTGAGATGCGATACTGTTTATAACTACAGGATGCTCTTTATATTTCGTTGCGAGTTCAACACCAATTTCAACGTGGCTACCTTCTACTTCATGGTCAATCGCTTTTCCGATATCATGTAATAGACCAGCACGTCTTGCTAGTTTTTCATCCTCACCAAGCTCTGCTGCCATAAGTCCAGTTAAATATGCAACTTCCATAGAGTGTTTTAAGACGTTTTGTCCATAACTTGTACGGTATTTTAAACGACCTAAAATTTTAATTAAATCTGGGTGTAATCCGTGAACACCCACTTCAAACGTTGTTTGCTCTCCGACTTCGCGAATATACTCGTCCACTTCACGTCTTGATTTTTCGACCATCTCTTCAATACGCGCTGGGTGAATACGTCCGTCCTGTACTAGTTTATCAAGAGCGATACGAGCTGTTTCACGACGAATTGGATCGAATCCAGAAAGAATTACCGCCTCTGGTGTATCATCGATAATTAAGTCAATACCCGTTAACGTTTCTAACGTACGAATATTACGACCTTCACGCCCGATAATACGTCCCTTCATTTCGTCATTTGGAAGATTTACAACCGAAACGGTTGTTTCAGCAACATGATCAGCTGCACATCTTTGCATTGCAAGAGATAAAATCTCTTTTGCTTTCTTATCCGCTTCTTCTTTCGCGCGAACTTCACTTTCTTTTACCATAACAGCGATTTCATGAGAAACTTCATTTTCTACTTTACCAAGAATAATTGCTTTCGCTTGTTCGCGTGTCAGATTGGAAATGCGCTCTAATTCTGTTTGTTGCTTTTGAACTAACTCTCCCACTTTGCTTTCCAACTCTTCAATCTGTTGTTGTCTCGCTACAAGAGATTCCTCTTTCTTCTCTAACTGCTGCTCGCGTTTATCGAGCGTTTCGTCTTTACGATCAAGGTTCTCTTCTTTTTGCATTAAACGATTTTCTTGTTTTTGTAATTCGCTTCTACGGTCACGAATTTCTAATTCAGCTTCTGTACGAAGTGTATGAATTTCATCCTTTGCTTCTAAAAGCGCTTCTTTCTTAAGTGCTTCAGCCTCACGATTCGCTTCGTCTAAAATACGTTTCGCTTCATTAGCCGCACCATTAATCTTCGCTTCAGCAATAGACTTTCGAACAAAAAAGCCAACAACTGCACCGACTGTTGTTGCAAGCAAAATGGAGATGAGTATCCAAACTGTACTACTCATGATTTCACCTCCCCTTGCTATGAATGAAAAAAGACTGTCGGCATGTACATTAAATTACAATATACAGCAAAGACCGTCGTCCCGCTTTTTTAAGGGACTTTCTTCATTTCACAATTAAAATGTCATATTATTATTTCGGTAAGATTTAAACCTTACTCCGAATATTACTTCTCTTCTTGAGAAGAGTATATCGTATATAAGAAAAAATATACATTCTCATTGTATCTATCGTAATTTTCATTGTCAAGCGTTGTCTACTTTTACTTTCTTTACCTTCAGTCCTTAATGTTATCTGAATTTGAAAAATTGATAGCATACTATCCTGGAAAACCTTAGTAAATACCATTTTATTCCCTTAAAACGTATGAATATTCCTCTTTACACATCCCATTTGAGTCAAAAAAATATTTTAACCACTACGATAGATACCCCTTTAATAGAAGGTAAAAAAATAAAAGACACGGGACCCGTGTCTTTTATTTTTTAATCTTGAAGAGTTGCATCTTCCGTGTCTTCCACACCAGAATCTTCACCAATTCCGTGATGATCACGAACAAAGAAGGCAATTTCCTCTCTTAAGTCCGTATTCTCTTTTAAGAATTGCTTCGAATTTTCACGACCTTGTCCTAAACGTTCTTCATTATAAGAATACCAAGCACCGCTCTTTTGAACGATATCAAGCTCAGAAGCCATATCCAAGATTTCACCCTCTCTTGAAATACCTTCTCCGTACATAATATCAACTTCAGCAACACGGAATGGTGGCGCTACTTTATTTTTCACTACTTTTACTTTTGTTTTATTACCAACGATGTCGTTACCTTGCTTTAATTGCTCCGCACGACGCACTTCAAGACGGACAGTTGAATAGAATTTCAACGCACGACCACCTGGAGTTGTTTCTGGGTTTCCGAACATAACCCCAACTTTTTCACGAATTTGGTTAATAAAGATTGCAATTGTTTTTGATTTGTTGATTGCTCCTGAAAGCTTACGAAGTGCTTGTGACATTAAACGTGCTTGTAAACCTACGTGTGAGTCACCCATGTCGCCTTCAATCTCTGCTTTCGGTACAAGAGCTGCTACAGAGTCAATTACGATAATGTCAACCGCACCACTTCGTACAAGAGCTTCCGCGATTTCTAATCCTTGCTCCCCTGTATCAGGCTGTGATAATAGTAATTCATCTATGTTAACGCCTAATTTTTGTGCATATACAGGATCCATTGCGTGCTCCGCATCGATGAATGCTGCTTGTCCACCTTGACGTTGTACTTCTGCAATTGCATGTAATGAAACTGTCGTTTTACCTGAACTTTCAGGTCCGTAAATTTCGATAATACGGCCACGTGGGTATCCGCCTACCCCTAATGCCACATCAAGTGCTAAAGAACCACTTGAAATTGTAGAAATTCTACGTTCCGCTTGTTCTCCTAATTTCATAATTGAACCTTTACCAAATTGCTTCTCTATTTGTTTTAACGCCATATCTAATGCCGCTTGACGATCACTCATTCAAAATTCCTCCTTAACTGAATTGCTAATCTTATTATACCTATTTTCAATTCAATTTGCCAACAAAAATCGAACATTTATTCGTTTTTTTTATTTTCCATTACATAAATACGTAATTTAACTATAAAAAAAGCTAGAAGAAACTTATATCTCTTCTAGCTTTTTATATAAATGATAAAATCCATATTTTGTCGAGCGTTCTCTAATTTGTTGACGACTTCCACTTAAATTAAGAGGAAAAACTGCAGTTTGTTCACCTTTAATCGCCAATCCAACAAATACTGTTCCTGGCTCTTTCTGTTCTGAAGCATCTGGCCCTGCTACCCCAGTGAAACTAATTCCGATATCCGCTTTTAATAAATCCTTAACATTTTCAGCAAGATAACGAGCACATTCTTTACTAACTGCACCATCAGTATGCAACACTTCTTCAGGCACACGCAATACATGTTGCTTCACATCATTATGATAACAAATGACACCACCTTTAAATACAGAAGAAACACCAGCATTTTCAGTTACTTGATTTCCAAAAAGACCACCTGTTAAACTTTCTGCACATGCTAAAGTTAACCCTTTTCTCTTCAATAACTCGATTGCCTTATAATGCAAAAATTCTTGGTCATATCCGTAGAAAAATTCTCCTACCCTTTCTAAAATCAAATCTTCCACATGTTGAATTAGTTTCTCCGCTTCGCTAACATTTTGATGCTTAGCGGTTAAACGTAATGTCACTTCTCCATCATTTGCTAGCGGGGCGATTGTTGGGTTTGTTTGTCCATCAATTAAATCTTGAACTTTCACCTCTAATTGGGACTCCCCGATACCGAAGAAACGAAGCACACGGGAATAAATGTTTTCTCCTGTTGTAAAATTACGTAAAAAAGGCTCCACGTAACTTACATACATTGGTTTCATTTCTTTTGGCGGCCCTGGTAATAAAATATAAACTTTTCCGTTCTTATTTACCCCCATACCAGGCGCCATACCGTGGTCATTTGCAAATACTGTTGCTCCATTTAAGACTAGCGCTTGCTTTTTATTATTCTCCGTAAATTCACGGCCTGTACGCTTAAAGTAATTACTTATTAAGGCTAATGCCTTTTCATCATACACAAGCGCTTCATCTAAACTAGCCGCTATCGTTTCTTTCGTTAAATCATCTTTTGTCGGTCCTAATCCACCTGTAAAAATAAGTATATCAGCACGTTCTTCCGCAGCTTCAATCGCCTTTTGCAGTCGCTTATTATTATCACCAACAACAGTATGATAGTACACGTTAATTCCAATTGAAGCTAACTTTTCAGATAAAAACTGGGCATTTGTATTTGCAATTTGTCCAAGTAATAATTCAGTTCCAACCGCAATAATCTCAGCATTCATCCTAATTCCCCCATAAACTTCTATTTTGAGTTTACAAAAGCAGCTCTATTTTTCCAGAAATAATCCCATCCTGAAATAACAGTAAAGATTAATGCAATCCATATGAAGATATCAGCAACTGGAATATGGATTAAATTTAAAGGTACATCGTGTAATAAATATGCTGCAATCGCAATAATTTGTGTCCATGTCTTAATTTTCCCTAGCTGATTTGCCGCAACTACTTCCCCTGTTCCAGCAAGTACAAGACGTAAACCTGTTACAGCAAACTCACGACTGATAATTACAATAACAATCCAAGCCGGTACATATTGCATCTCTACCAATGTAATAAGTGCTGCTGAAACAAGTAATTTATCAGCTAATGGGTCAAGAAACTTTCCTAAATTCGTTACAAGATTATACTTTCTTGCGTAATGTCCATCAATCCAATCTGTAGCTGAAGCAATGATAAAGATAAGTGCCCCTACTAAATGTTGAATTGGCAAATCAACATCACCAATTTTGTATGAACCCCAATCAAAGGGCGCTAACATAATTACCATAAAAATTGGAATTAAGAAGATTCTAGATATTGTAATTTTATTTGGTAAATTCACAGCTATTCCTCCATCATATCAAAAACATTTGTTCATCGAAAAAAAAGTCATCGAAGCGATGACTGTTATTGTGCAGGTTGCTCTATCCCTTGGTTTTTAATCACCAATCTTTGGTGATATTCTTTTTGTGGATCTAACGGGAAAGCAAGCACTTGGCCATTCAGTTTAATTTCAACATTCGGTGCACTTCCAATATTAAGTCGTACTTCTTTTAATGTTGATACATCGCGTTTCTCTGTTTGACCGCTTTGTACTGTAGTGTTTAGAATTTCGTTACCCGCATCATCCTTAACATCTACATAACTTGCACCCTTCGCTGAAATTTCCAATTCTAACGTTTTATTATTATGAATTTCCAAAGTAGATACCTTACCAGTTGTTCCAACTACTTTCACTTCTTGCTGTCCAGTTGGTGGTGCTGGCTGCTCCTCTTTCTTTGGTTCTTCTTTCTTTGGCTCTTCTTTCTTTGGCTCTTCTTTCTTTGGCTCTTCTTTCTTTGGCTCTTCCGCTTTCTTCGTATCTAACGGAGAATCTTTCGCTTTTTGAACTTCAATTTTCTCACTTTGAGCACTCGGAACTTTTTCATCATCTTTTCCAGTTAACGCTTGAAACACAAACCAGATTACGACTCCAACCGCGATTACTAACAGCGCAACTAAGATTTTCGGCATGTGATCTGCAACTGGCCATGATGAAGATTTTTGCATTGTTTCTTGTGTTTTTTGTCCCGTTGATACTTGTGGAACTTCACGCCTTTCAGATTGTGGTATCGTACTCTGATGTTCTACAAGCAGTTCCTCTCCATTTAATCCAACAGCATCTGCGTATTGTTTAATGAATGCACGCGCATAAAAAGCTCCTGGCAATACATCATAATTGCCTTCTTCAATTGCCACTAGATGGCGTTTTTGAATTTTTGTAATTTCATGCAGCTGATCAATAGACAAGCCTTTCGCTTCTCTTGCTTCTTTCAGCTTTTGTCCCAATTCCGTCACTACTAACACCTCAATATTTCTTTAAAAGTCAAACATAGAGAAATTATTTTGCGTACCTTGCTCAATTTCATCTACTAAATTATATTGAATTTCTTCATCATAATCGTTACGCAACTCGATAATATAATCAAAATCATCCAATGTGTATTCTGACTGACTCACAAATACATCAGGATGTTCCACAACTTTCGTTGCAGGCAATCTCATAATTTCACGAACGAGCTGCCAATGTCTTTCGTTGGCACGCTTCGTTGACACAATTCCATCTAGGATGAAAATATTGTCATCGCTATACTCATCTTCAATTAATTGACTACGAACAGTTTGCTTAATAAGAGTAGATGATACAAATAACCACCTTTTATTTGCACAAACACTTGCAGCAACAATGGATTCTGTTTTTCCGACACGAGGCATTCCGCGTATCCCAATTAGTTTATGGCCTTCTTTTTTCATAATTTCTGCCATAAAGTCTACAAGTAAGCCTAATTCATCACGCACAAATCGAAATGTTTTCTTATCATCTGCATCTCGTTGTATGTACCTACCATGCCTAACCGCTAGCTTATCTCTTAGCTTGGGCGGACGATATTTCGTTACCGTTATGTTATCCATCGTATTTAAAATTGATTCAAGTCTAGAGATTTGCTCTTGATTATCACACATAAGAAGTAACCCACGTCGTGCATTATCTACACCATTAATTGTGACAATATTAATGCCGAGCATACCGATTAACGAAGAAACGTCACCAAGCAAGCCAGGTCGGTTTTTATGTATTTCATATTCAAAATACCATTCAATCATCCAAGATCACTCCCCTTGCTTACTTTACACCTACGTACTATATTATATGATTTCACCTTAATAGGGAAGCTAAATGTATAATCTATCCTGTGTAATTATTATACAAAAAAAGTAGAGAGGAGAATCTCCTCTCTACTTTTACTTATGTTGTACAAACTTAACCATTAAGTTTGCAATTGTATGTTGCTCCTGTTCATCAGCAACTTTCCAAAGCTCAGCTAATAATTTCTCTTGGTCATTGCGCCCTTCTACTTCATTAGCAAGGTAGTCGCCAACACGAAATGCCATATCTGATACCGCACCGCCGTCTAAACCTTTTCCTTGCGCTTGCTCTAAACGATCTCCTAAAAAGCTCTTCCACTGATCAAAATTATCTAATACTGACATAATTAAGCACCTCACTATTGAGTAATAAAATCATCCTTAATTTGTGCAACTGTTCATTTTTTATGTAAGAAATTTTTAGCAGTGCCAACCGCCATTCACTCCGATGATTTGTCCAGTTATGTATGATGCTCCTGGTGATACGAGGAATGAAACTGTTTTTGCTACTTCTTCTGGTAATCCTATTCTACCTAATGGTATATCTTCAGCAATTCCCATTTTATCTTCTTCAGAAAAAACACTTAACATTTCCGTTTCAATTGCTCCTGGTGCTACTGCATTCACACGTAATCCACTTAAAGAAACTTCTTTCGCTAAAGCTTTCACATATGAATTTTGCGCCCCTTTTACCATTGAATACAGCACTTCACAAGAAGCCCCTATTTGTCCCCATATAGATGAAATAATTACAATATTACCACTTCTCCTCCCGATCATAGGCGGAAGTGCCATTGAAAGTAATTTATATACGTTCTTCACTTGAAGTTCTACCATATAACCCAATTCTTCGTTTGTTACATCTGTTACTAGTCCAAAAATACTCTTCCCAGCTGCGTATACAATAACATCAATAGGGTGTTCAATTTGTCCCCACAATTGCTCTGCTCCATCACTAGAAGCCAAATTCGCTTGAACAGGGATAACTTCTCCCCATGCTTTCTGCAATTCCAATACCTTTCCTTCACTGTTATTGTAATGAACATAAACTGTATATCCATCTTGAATTAATTGTTTCGAAATAGCAGAGCCAATCCCTCCGCTCCCTCCAGTTACTAACGCATACTTTTTCATAAATTCCCTCTCTTATCTCTACAAGTTCAATTTTCACACAACTAAATAATACCCTCATCTTACAATTTTTCAATGATAAGATGAGGGTATCTTTAAAATGTTATTTTTTCGGTAACACCTGACAAACACTCATTTTTTCTTCTGATAACAATAATTTTGCTACTTCTTGTAAGTCTTGAACGGTTAGCCCTTCTAATACAGTCAATGCATCAAATAGACTAGATTCATTAAACGCATATCGTGTAAATTGATTTGCAATATATTCTGGTGAATTCAACGAGCGTAAAAAACCACCAATTTTCTTTTTCTTCACTCGTTCTAATGCCGCCGCATCTAATTGATCATAATCTGTTTTTAATAAAATATCTTTTAAACGATCTGCCAATTCATCAGGTTGTTTCGTATCACCACCAACCATTGCAAAACCGAAGTTATTTTCTTCTGTATAGTCATACGAGAATGAATCATCAATAAGTCCTTCATTATATAAAGCTTCGTAATGAACAGAACTTTTTCCAAATAAATAATCTAAGAGTAACGTAAGCGCAATTTCTTGTTTTAAAAGCGCTTGCCCCTTTTCTTTTAAATTAGTCGCTTTAATACCAACTAAACATTTCGGTGTTTGCACAGGCATTGAAATAATTTTTTTCTTTTCATTTACCTCATTTGGTTCCTCTTCAAATGAACGCACAATTTCTGGCTGGTTTTTATAATCTTTTTCCGCTTGATTTTCACGTACTAAATCCATTGTTTTCTCTGGATCAATTGCACCCACAACAAATAATAACATATTGCTCGGATGATAAAATGTTTCATAACATTCATATAATAAATCTTTCGTAATTTTACTAATAGATTCGATTGTCCCTGCAATATCAATTTTAATTGGGTGTTTTACAAACAAGCTATCAATTAACCCAAAGTACAAACGCCAATCTGGGTTATCTTGATACATTTGAATTTCTTGCCCAATAATCCCCTTCTCTTTTTCAACTGTTTTTTCAGAGAAATAAGGCTCTTGCACGAAGTTTAGCAATGTATTTAAATTTTGTTCTACGTTTGAAGTACATGAAAAAAGGTAAGCTGTTCGTGTGAAGGATGTAAAAGCATTTGCCGATGCTCCTTGTTTACTAAACAATTGGAAAGCATCGTGATCTTCTTTTTCAAATAATTTATGCTCAAGAAAATGTGCAATCCCATCAGGCACACGAATCATTTCTTCTTTCCCCAATGGTACAAATGTATTATCTACTGAACCATATTTCGTCGTAAACGTCGCAAATGTTTTATTAAATCCTTGTTTCGGTAAAACATATACATCTAATCCATTAGGAAGTTTTTCATAATAGAGTGTTTCTTTTAATTGCTCATAAACAATTTTTTCCATTTACTCTCCCTCCGTTCCTTGTAAAAAGTAAATTGTATCTAGTTCAATATTTTTAGCTACTTTTACAATTTCTTCTTTTGTTACACTTTCTATACCTGTAAGCCATTCTTCAACTGGACGTGTACGATCTGAAATAATACCATGATATAGCATTTCTACAAATCCACGCGGTGTATCAATCGCCTCTAATATTTGATTTTGGATGACACTTTTTGTTTGATGTATTTCTTCTTCAGAAAACTCTCCGTTTTGCATCGCAAGCATTTGTTCTTTAATAATCTCAACTGCTTTTTCATAATTTTCCGCTTCGATTCCTGACATAACAAATAATAAACCTTTATGACTTTCAAAGCGCGATGCTGCATAGTACGCTAAACTATTTTTTTCACGCACATTTACGAATAACTTCGAATGAGAAAAACCACCAAACAATCCATTGAACAATTGCAATGCAAAATAATCTTCATCTTTATATGTGACAAATGTACGATAACCGATGTGTAATTTACTTTGTTTTAATTCTTGTTTTTCAACAACTTCTTTTTCTTCATTATTTCGTCTATGAAGGAGTACATTTCTTTCTCTCACTGGACGAGCTGAAATAGAAAAATACTTACTTACAAGATCAACGGCGTTTGTTGAAATATCACCAATAATATATAGATCCATTTCATCTTCTGCTAACACCTTTTGATAATATTGATACAGACTTTCATTTGTAATAGACGTAACACTCTCTTTTTTTCCATTTGCACTTAAACGATACGGTTCTACTTTGCACATTTCTTCAATTAAACGCTCGTTTGCATAACGCATTTTATCATCATAAGTAGCTTCAATTCTCTGTAACAGTGCTCTTTTTTCACTTTCTACGATAGAAGATAGGAAACCGTTCCCCTCGGTTGCTGGATGTAACACAATATCAGACAACATAGAAAGCGCTTTTTCAAATAACGGTGGTGCATCATGTAAATAAACTTCATTTGCAATGTCTACATAAATGGAGATAATATGGTCTTCCCCTTTTTTACTTACATCTACCGCTAAAGAAGACCCGTATAATTCTTCTAAATATTGACGAAGACGAATTACAGAAGGTAATTTTTCTGTGGCACTTTGCAATACGTATGGCAATAGGGCACGCTCTGTCACCGTCTCCTCATTTAAAGGCGCTTTAAAACGAAATACAAAGGTATTCGTTTTATATTTATCAGTCGGAATAATATGTACGCGCAAACCACCTAACTCATGTAGTTGTTGTTCCATTAGTTTCATTTATAGCCCTCCTTTACGTATATAGGAATATTCCTCTTCAATATACAGTTTTTAGAAATAAAAAATCAACTTTTCTCCCTTATTATGCTTACATATGATTCTTTCTAAAAACTTTAATATGTAAGGAACATAGTAAAATTCCGTATTAAATATATTCTATGTAAAAAAGCCCACACTAATGTGCGAGCTTTTTTATACTTATAAAATACTTATCGTTTTCCTTTTTCATAAGGAGTTCCTAATGCTTTCGGAGCTTCAGAACGACCTACAAAACCAACAAGCGCTAATATTGTGAATACATATGGTAATATCGTTAATAAAACACTTGGAATTTGATCTAATACAGGAATTGTTCCGCCCGTTACACTAAGAGATTGCGCAAAACCAAAGAATAGAGCTGCACCTAGTGCGCCTAGTGGATTCCACTTTCCAAAAATCATAGCAGCTAAAGCTAAGAAACCTTGTCCTGTAATAGTTGCCCCTGAGAAGTTATTAGAAATTGACATTGCAAAAATCGCTCCACCAATTCCAGCAAACACTCCTGAAATACAGACTCCAATATAGCGCATTTTATATACGTTAATCCCCATCGTATCCGCTGCCATTGGGTGTTCACCAACAGCACGTAGACGAAGACCGAACGGTGTTTTATAAATAACATACCAAACAACGAATGCTAAAATAATGGCAATATACGACGTTATTGGTACATTCGAGAAAAATATTTTCCCTAAAACCGGAATATCCGAAAGGCCTGGAATATCAATCTTTTCAATACGATACTGAATAAAGTCAGTCTGCCCTTTATCAAAAATCTTCTTAATTGCAAATACCGTTAAACCAAGGGATAAGAAGTTAATTGCTACACCACTTACAACTTGATCTGCTCGGAATGTAATAGAAGCTACCGCATGAAGTAATGCAAATAATCCACTACCAATTGCCGCAAATAATAACGCAATCCACGGGGTCATCGTTCCCCAAGTATCACCCATTAATAAGTTTGTAACAACTCCAATAAATGCACCAAATAGCATTAGTCCTTCTAATCCGATATTTACAACACCCGATCGTTCACTAAATACTCCACCTAGTGCTGTGAAAATGATAGGTGCCGATGTATATAACGTACCCGTCACAAGAATGGCTAATATATCTAAAAAGCTCATTTATTTCCCCTCCTTGCTCATGCGTGTAAGCGCCCATCTTAACACATAACTACATGCAACAAAGAAGATGATACATGCAATAATTACATTAATAAGCTCTGATGGTACATCTGCCTCAAAGTTCATTTGAGGGGAAGCACTTTTCAAACCACCAAATAATAAAGCTGAAAGGATTATACCAAACGGATTATTCCCTCCAAGTAATGCTACGGCAATCCCATCAAATCCTACTCCTGTAAACGAAGACATCGCGGTCATACTCTGGAATGTTCCTAATCCTTCCATCGCTCCACCAATCCCCGCAAATGCACCAGCAATTGTCATGGAGAATACTACATTACGAGAAACTTTCATACCTGCATATTGAGAAGCATGCTGATTAAATCCTACCGACTTTAATTCGTAGCCTACAGTTGTTCGATCTAATAAGAACCACATTAAAATAGCGATTAATATTGCTACAATAATTCCCCAGTGAAGACGCGAACCATCAGTAATGCTAGCAAGCCAGTCTGAAGATAGTGATGCACTCTCTTTAATGTCATACGTTTTATCATTACCTTCATGTAAAAAGCGCTTAATGATGTCATATGTTACATATAATGCGATATAGTTCATCATAATTGTTACAATAACCTCATTAACTTGAAACTTTCCTTTTAAATATCCAGGAATGAAGCCCCAAATTCCTCCTACCAATGCTGCGAATAAAATAGATAATGGAATATGAAGGAAAGCTGGTAGTGAAACTGCATAACCGAACCAAACCGCTGCAAGCCAACCAACTAGCAATTGACCCTCTACCCCGATATTAAATAAACCTGTACGAAATGCAAACGCCACTGATAAACCAGCAAGAATAAGCGGTATCATTGTACGAAGCGTTTCACCAATCGCACTTGCGCTACCGAACATCCCTGTCCAAAGTGCACTATAACCTACAATTGGATCATAACCACTAACTAACATTACAATCGCTCCGACAAGTAAGCCAAAAATAACGGATAGTACTGGGACTAAAATATTTATCGTTCGTTCTGTTAAAAGTTTTTTAGCCATTTGTACCCACCTGCTCCTTCTTTGTTCCTCCAGCCATTAACAATCCAAGCTGTTGTTCATTCGTTTCTTTCGCATCAACTATTGCTACAATTTTCCCTTCATAAATAACAGCAATTCGATCGCTAACATTTAAGATTTCATCTAACTCTAGTGATAAAAGTAATACACCTTTCCCTTTATCCCTTTGCTCTATTAATCTCTTATGAATAAATTCAATTGCTCCTACATCTAAACCACGTGTTGGCTGTGCTGCGATTAATAAATCTGGATCACGGTCTACTTCACGTGCAATAATTGCTTTTTGTTGATTTCCCCCAGATAGAGCGCGTGCTAAAGTTTGCTCACTGGGTGTACGTACATCAAACTGTTCAATAAGAGCCTTTGCTTTTTCTGTAATTTTGCTGAAATTTAAAATCCCTTTCTTTGAAAACGGATTCTTATAGTACGTTTGCAGAACTATATTATCTCTAACAGAAAAATCAAGGACGAGTCCGTGTTTATGACGATCTTCTGGAATATGACCAATTCCTTCTTCTGTTATTCTTCTAACAGGCCAATTTGTTATTTCTTTCCCTTTAATTGCAATAGAACCTGACTCAACTTTTCGTAAACCAGTAATTGCTTCTATTAATTCACTTTGTCCATTTCCATCAATCCCTGCAATCCCAACAATTTCCCCCGCACGAACAGTTAAGTCAAGGCCTTTTACAGCAGGTAGTTGACGTGCATCGTGAACAACAAGATTTGCAATTGAAAGTACCTCTTCTTTTGGTTTCGCGTCTTTTTTTTCTGTTTTAAAATTCACTTGACGTCCGACCATTAATTCTGCAAGTTTATTTTCATCCGTATTTGCAACGTCAACCGTTCCAATTCCTTTTCCTTTACGAATAATCGTACAACGATCGCAAACTTCCATAATTTCTTTCAACTTATGTGTAATAAGAACAATAGATTTTCCTTCTTGCACAAGCTTTTTCATAATTTGAATTAGCTCATGAATTTCTTGTGGTGTTAACACAGCTGTCGGTTCATCAAATATTAAAATTTCTGCACCGCGGTAAAGAGTTTTCAAAATCTCAACACGCTGTTGCATACCCACTGAAATATCCTGTATTTTCGCATATGGATCTACAGCTAAACCGTATTGTTCAGACAGTTTTTGAATTTCTTTAGCAGCTTCCTCAACAGCAATTTTCCCTTTTTTCCTCGGTTCATTTCCGAGAATAATATTCTCTGTAACTGTAAAATTATGAACAAGCATAAAGTGCTGATGAACCATTCCAATACCAAGGTCATTTGCCACATTCGGATTGGTAATATTTACAGACTTTCCTTTAATTTTAATTTCACCTTGTTCTGGTTGGTACAAACCAAATAGTACATTCATCAATGTGGATTTCCCTGCACCATTTTCTCCAAGTAAAGCATGTATCTCACCCTGCTTTACTTGCAGCGTAATATCATCATTCGCTACAATGCCTGGGAATACTTTCGTAATGTTATTCATCTCAATTACGTATTCCATTGTGTTCCTCCTTTTAACAGGGAACATTCCCTATTACACTATTAACTTATTAAGCAATTCGGAAGTTTTATACATACAAAGGTTAGTTCTATGAACTAACCTTTGCTATTTCTCTATTTATTTTTTTAGAGAAGCTTCATATTCTTTATACTCTTTATCTGTAGCCGGTACTTTAATTTCACCGTCTGTAATTTTCTTTTCAAATTCTTCTACTTTTGTTAAAATTTCAGGGTTAACTTTTTTCACGTTATCAGTTGTTTTTGAAATACCAATACCGTCATCTTTTAAACCAAACGCTTCTACTTTACCGCCTTTTAACTTACCGTCTTTCGCTTCTTGCGCTACTTTTTCAACAGCGATATCTACACGTTTTACCATTGAAGTTAATGTTACGTTTTCAGGCATACCTTCTTGGTTTTGATCACGGTCAACACCGATTACCCAAACATTTTCACCTTTTTTCTTACGGTTTTTCGCTTCAGTGAATACACCGTTACCTGTACCACCAGCAGCATGATAAATTACGTCTACGCCTTGACCATACATTGCTGATGCAAGAACTGTACCTTTTTCAGGTTTATCGAATGCTTCTGCATATTCAGATACGATTTCAATGTTTGGATTTACTGCTTTTGCACCCGCTTTAAATCCATTTTCGAATTTACTAATTAAATCACTCTTCATCCCACCAACAAATCCTACTTTATTCGATTTTGTTGACATAGCTGCTACCGCACCTACAAGGAATGATCCTTCATGATCTTTAAATGTAATGCTCGTTACGTTTGGTGCATCTACTACAGTATCAACGATTGCAAATTGTTGTTTTGGAGATTCTTTTGCTACTTCTTTAATTGCACCTTCTAATTTATAACCAATTCCGAAAGATAAATCATACTTATCTTTTGAAAATTTCTTTAAGTTTGGAATATAATCCGCTTCTTTTTCAGACTGTAGGTAACGATAATTTGTCTTTTCCTTTAATCCGTTATCTTTACCAAACTTTTTTAGTCCTTCCCAAGACGATTGGTTGAACGATTTGTCATCAACGCCCCCAACATCCGTTACCATACCGACCTTGAAGTCTTTCGTGTCTTTCTTGTCACTGCTTGCCTTATCCGAGTTACCACATGCACCTAAAACTGTACTTGCTGCTAATGTTAATGATAATAAAAGACCTGCTTTTTTCTTCATACTAGAAACCCCTCCAAAAATGATATATATTTTTTTATTCTTTCGCTGCTGTTCCTTACTTCTTGCTGTCACCTCCCTAAAAAGGAACTTATCTACATACGCTTTCTTAATACGTGGAAGCTAAACTTATCAGCTCTAAAGTAATTGATAGAATATAAGATTGGCTCATCATTTTGATCATAGTGCATTTGTTTTAATACAAGCAGTGCTGTTTCAGGCTCACATTCTAAAATCGGTGAGATTTTAGGGTGATAGCCAATTGGCTCAATATGAGCAACCGCATATGTTATGCGCTTATGCGTGTTATTATGTATCACCGTTAATAATGACTCCTCATTGTAACCCGATAAATCTGGCAATATTTCTTTTGCAAGTTTATCGATACAATATACAACAGGTTCCCCATCTGCTGTACGCACGCGTTCAATCATCACTGCATTGAAACCATCTTCACTATTAAACTTCTCTTTTTCCTCTTCTGTTAAAGTTGTAGTAGATGATGATAAAAAGATCGTTCCTGGTGTTTTCCCCACACTAGAAATCATATCTGTAATACTAGAAAGTTGTTCTATTCCAGAAGAAAATAATGGCTTTGCATTTACAAATGTCCCTACACCATGTCTACGAATGACAACATTTTCTTCTTCTAAAATACGTAACGCTTCCCTTAAAGTCGCTCTACTTACGCCAAGTTCTTTCGCTAAATCAAACTCTGATGGTAACTTTTGTCGTTCTTTATAAGCCCCATCTTTAATTTTTTCTTTGATGTGATCAATCACCCGTAAATATAGGTGACGACTATCGGATTTTACTGACATAAGACTCCCCCGCATTTCAATTATTCGACCTCTGATGTAAGACTTCTTTTCTCTTTTTTCAACTTACAACATAGTACAAATGACTAACCACTAAAAATAAGCGCAATTGTCGAATAAATAATAATAATTTTTTAAAATGAAATTTTCACTCTTTACTGTATAAAAAAAACTTTGCACCATAAACATTCCTCATTTCGAGAAAAAGTTCGGCACAAAGATCCTTTACATCCTTTGTTACACACTTTTCCCCTCATAGTCTAGCAATTCATGGTTGCCAGGTAGAAACTTATGGACCTTATCTCCAAGATTATATGAGGCAGTGATTCTTTTCGAAGTAATCTTACCACTTGCTCTCATACGTGTCAACAAAATCCAACATTTTTCTACATTAAATATCGAACATTTACATAAAACATACTCAAAGTATTCGTATTCTAAAGATACCCTCTAAATGTAAGCCCTTTCTTTATTGCTGAGTATAGTATATAACAAAAACACTATATAAAAAAGCCTAATTGTAAAAACAATTAGGCTTTTTTTAAGAACTTTTTTCTTGTACATCATTAATGAGTACTTCTCTCGGTTTACTACCTTCATATGGACCTACTACACCATTCATTTCCATTGCATCAATTAGACGAGCAGCTCGCGTATAACCTACTCTAAACCTACGTTGTAGCATAGAAACAGATGCTGTTTGCATTTCCACTACAAGTTGAACCGCTTCATCATATAATTCATCTTCTACTTCCTGCTTCGTATCAGGAACATCTTGCGGAATCATATCTTCTTGATATTGTGCTTTTTGCTGTCCAATAACATATTCTACAACTCTCTCAACTTCATCATCTGATAAAAATGCACCTTGTACACGTACAGGTTTCGATGCACCAATTGGTATAAACAGCATGTCGCCACGACCTAGTAGCTTCTCTGCACCACCACCGTCAAGAATTGTACGAGAATCTGTTTGAGAAGATACAGCGAATGCAATACGTGATGGAATATTCGCTTTAATAACACCCGTAATAACGTCAACTGACGGACGTTGCGTTGCAATAATTAAATGAATACCAGCAGCACGAGCCATTTGCGCTAGACGCATAATCGCATCCTCTACATCAGACGAAGCAACCATCATTAAATCTGCTAACTCGTCCACAATTACTACAATATACGGTAATTCGGGTTGTTTCGCTTCTGATTGACTATTATGCTCTTTTATATAATCGTTGTATCCTTCAATGTTACGTGTACCACTATGAGCAAACAATTCATAACGACGTTCCATCTCACTCACAACTTTTTTCAATGCTTGCGATGCTTTTTTCGGATCAGTTACAACTGGTGTTAACAAATGAGGCACACCGTTATATACATTTAACTCTACCATTTTCGGGTCAATCATCATTAATTTTACTTCATGTGGTTTTGCACGCATTAAAATACTAACAATAATACCGTTAATACATACACTTTTCCCGCTCCCTGTCGCACCAGCTACGAGTAAATGGGGCATTTTATTTAAACGGGCTAATACAGCTTCACCTGTAATATCTCGGCCAAGACCAATTAACAACTTCTCTTCCGGATGATTGTTAGCCTTAGAATCAAGAACTTCCCTCAGCGTTACCATCGAAACTTCTGAGTTCGGAACTTCGATCCCTACAGCTGATTTCCCGGGAATTGGCGCCTCAATACGAATGTCCTTTGCAGCTAATGCAAGGGCTAAATCATCACTTAAACTGACAATTTTGCTTACCTTTACCCCCATATCAGGATACACTTCATATTTTGTAACTGCAGGACCTCTATGCACTTTTGTTACTTTCGCTTTCACTCCGAAACTTTGGAATGTACGTTCTAATTTACGAGCATTCTCATAAATTTCCGCATTTTCATTTGTAACTTGCTTATTCTTTGGAAATTTTAATATATCAAGTGAAGGAAGCTTGTAATCTTTATTTTCTACATTTGAAAATTGCATAGGAGGTGCTTGCGCTTCACTCTCTAACGATTCAACGATTTTTTCTCCACGCTTTTTCTTTGATTCTTCAATTGGTGGAGTCTCTTCAATAAACGGTGAAGTGATCAAATCTTCTTGCTCTACTTCGATTCGTTTATCCTCTTCTTCGTTTGCAGGATAATTCTCAGTGAAATTTGAAATAATTGGCGGATCAATTTGGATTTCTTCCATCGGCTCAATCACTTCTTCTTGTTCTGCAGCACGTTTGCTTCTTGTACTTCTTGTTGTTTTTTTCTTTTCTGTTTGTTCAGCCGTTCTTTTGGATCTCCAATCTTTATAATCCCCTTGCATCACTTGAAATTGACTTCTAAGAATTCTACCAACTGGAGCTAACACTTCTCCAATATGTTTATTTGTTATACAGAGTACCCCGAGAATAACTAAAATAATCCCAATGATATAGGCTCCTACTTCGTCGAATAGGAAGTAACATGTCGCGAACATAAGCGCACCAAACATACCACCGCCTAAATGAACGCTATCTGGCCCTTTTTTCATTTCAAGAAAGAAGTTATCTTTCGTACTCACAATAACAGAAGTATTTTGCACTGCTCCATCTTTTGTAAGAAGGTTAAATAATGTAATATGACTAAACATTAATATTGCCAATACAATTAAATAAAATCCAATTAACCGTTTATTTAAAAGGTTCGGCCATCCGCGTTTTATAACAAAGGAAACCGATAAAGCTATTACACCTAACACACCAATTATGTACCACTCACCAAAGAAGAAGCGAAAAAATAACACAAACGATTTCCCTACAACGCCTAGCTGTAAAATCGTAATGATTGAAAGTGCAAAAAGAGTTAAACCGACGATTTCATAATACAAAGTTGGCTTTATCGTACGTCTTGCCTTTGCCTTCGTCCCTCTTTGCTTTTGTTTTGCCATTTCTTCACCTCGTGTTCTACATATAAGTAAAGCTCCCCTAAAAATGCTCTATTTATATGTCTGTTTTCTCTATTTTTCAGGTCTTTATATCTTCTATTTTTACACTTCTTGTAAAATGCTAAATAAACAGAAGAAAGCAGCCTACTCATGGCTGCTCAACCGTCTTGTTTTTTATATTATACCATAGCTTCTAAACAAAATCCTTCTTTTTGCTAAAAGGTTATTTTCTGACCGGGCTCAAACTCTAAATAGTGAAGTGGGTCCGTACTTAGCACACGTACAATAGAATAACACCCATGTTCCTCTTCAGAAACCATTAATTCCACACCATTTATATTTACAACTTTTTGACTTTCACATTGTGAATAATCGGCCGGATACACAAGTTGCTCTGGCATAATTGTATATAAAATCATTGTAACATTGTCCCTTCTGCACTACCTTCCGCGCGAACATCTATTAATTCGTTTAATTTTCGAATCGCATTTCCAATACCACCAACATCATCTATAAGACCGTACTTTACTGCATCTCCACCAATTACATTCGTCCCAATATCTCGCGTTAAATTTCCTTTCGCAAACATAAGCTCTTTAAAACGATCCTCTGTTACTTTCGAGTGCTTCGTCACAAAACGAATAACTCTTTCTTGCATCTTATCCAAATACTCAAATGTTTGCGGCACACCTATGACAAGACCTGTTAAACGAATTGGATGAATTGTCATCGTCGCAGTTTCCGCAATAAACGAATAGTCAGTAGAAACAGCAATCGGTACACCGATGGAATGTCCCCCACCTAAAACTAGAGATACTGTTGGTTTTGAAAGTGAAGCTACCATTTCTGAAATTGCTAGTCCAGCTTCAACGTCACCTCCAACCGTATTTAATATTAAAAGCAAACCTTCAATTTTCGGATTTTGTTCAATCGCAACAATTTGCGGAATGATATGCTCGTATTTTGTTGTTTTATTTTGCGGCGGTAATTGAACATGACCTTCCACTTGTCCGATAATCGTTAAACAATGAATACGTGATTCATTCATCTGTGGTACATTTGTCTGTCCAAGCTGTTGAATTTTTTCTACTATTGAAGCCTCTTTTCCAGCTTCTTTTGGCTCAGTTTCTTTTTCTTCATTTGTATATCGATCACGTTCTGTCATTTCGCATCCCCTTTCACTCGTATATAACTATTATTTCTTAAGTTATAAATTTCATTCGATAGGGTTAAAAAGAAAAAAAAGATCACCCATAAGGGTGATCTTTTTTATACTTCCATAATAATCGGTAAAATCATAGGTTTTCTCTTTGTCTCTTCGTACAAGAACTGTCCTAATAATTCACGAATATTTTGTTTTAACATTGACCATTCAATCGAATATTCTTTAATTGACTGCTCAACAATCATACGTACAATCTCTGTAGATCGTTCAATTAACGCTTCTGACTCACGAACATATACGAAACCACGTGAAATGATTTCTGGACCAGAGATAATTTTCTTTTCATCTTTACCAAGCGTTACAACTACTACTAATATTCCATCTTGAGATAACATCTTTCTATCTCGAAGAACGATATTACCAACGTCACCTACACCTAATCCATCAATTAAAACATTACCAGCTTGTACTTTACCGACTAAGTTCGCTTCATCGTCACCAAAAGCAATTACGTCGCCTTTTTCTACGATAAAGATATTTTCTCTTGTAATACCTACATCTTCAGCTAAATACGCATGTGCTTTTTGCATACGGAACTCACCATGTACGGGTACAAAGTACTTCGGTTTCATTAAATTTAACATTAATTTTAATTCTTCTTGGCTACCGTGACCTGAAACATGAACTTTTCTTTCGCCGTAATAAACAACTTCAGCTCCAGCTCTAAATAACAAATCAATAATTTTTGATACAGATATTTCATTACCCGGAATTGGCGAAGCAGCAATGATAACAGTATCACCTTTACGAATTGAAATTTGTTTATGTGCTTGTTTTGCCATTCTAGATAGAGCAGCCATCGGTTCACCTTGACTACCTGTCGTTAAAATAGCTACCTTTTTCTCTGGGAAGTTGTCTACTTCTTGTAATGAAATAACCATACCTTCTGGAACATCTAAATAACCAAGACGTCTTGCAATGTCTACTACTTTCACCATACTACGTCCTACTACCGCTACTTTTCGCCCTGTTTCGGCAGCTGCATCAAATACTTGTTGAATACGATGTACATTCGATGCAAATGAAGCAACGATAATACGACCTTCTGCGCCGTAGAACACTTTAGAAATTTCTACACCAACTTCTTTTTCAGAACCTGTATAACCTGGGCGCTCTGCGTTTGTACTATCAGATAATAAGCAAAGTACGCCTTCATTTCCGATTTGAGCCATTTTCCCAAGGTCTGCTCCACTATTTCCAATTGGAGTTTGATCGAATTTAAAGTCTCCTGTATATACAATTGCACCTTTTGATGTATGGAAACAAACACCAACAGAATCTGGAATACTATGTGTCGTTCCAAAGAATGACACCGTTGTAGTATTAAACTCTACTGTTGAATTTGAATCGATTGTTTTTAAGTCTACACGACCTAACATACCCGCTTCGCCAAGTTTTTCTTGTATAAGTCCTACTGTTAATTTCGTTGCATACACTGGAATAGATAATTTACGAAGTACGTAAACAATACCACCAATATGATCTTCATGACCGTGAGTAATAAATAAACCCTTTACTCGCTCTTGGTTTTCCACTAAATATGTAATATCAGGAATAACGATATCAATTCCAAACATTTCATCTCCCGGGAACATTAACCCTGCATCCACAATAAAGATTTCAGAATCAATTTCAACACAGTACATGTTTTTCCCGATTTCACCTACTCCACCAAGAGCAAATACTTTAACAGACTCATTCTCTTTTCTCTTCATGTTGTTGCCTGGTTTAAAAATCTTGCAAACACTGATTTCACTAAAATTGCAGAGACACCAGGGGAAACTCTACAACCACCATATATTCACCGTCCAAGACGAATGTCCTTACCGTTATGCGATATCATGTCCTTGTTTATTTTTTAAACCAGGTTTCACCTCTCTTTCATTATATAAATCAAATATCTTATTCGATATGATATGAAAATTTAATTAAATTATAATTTTTCCCAATTTTGCTAAGCATACCCGTACTAAGCTACTTAGCCATATTATACCTGATAGAAGAAATAGAACACAAGTTAAATCGTGCGAAAGAAAAAGTAAAAGAAAGGAACAGTACTAAAAGTATATGGCTTATTTCCGCTGCTTTTATACTCCATGTTATTTGAAAAAAAACCCTAAACACTTTAAATTACTTTCATTTGATGGATTTCCTAGATTTTTTTCTTGAATTGCAAAAAAACACTTATAAAATGAAACTTTTTTATAGATTACGTCATATTTGAGGCAATTCCTCTAAAAACATAACCGAAAGTATTTCCTGTACTAGCAACTACTTTTCAACAAAATTAAAAGTGTAAGATCCTTTTCTTATAAACATTGTATTACATGACAAAAAGCTATGAATTACAAAATCTAATAGAAATTTAATAAGATTAAATTTTTAGGGGGATTTGACAGTCACTATCGAGGACAAGAGGTTGGAACCAAATTAATGAAAGAACAATATCATACTTTATCAAGTAGAGCACGCGTAGCGTAATGTACTCGTTTTCAATATTATAGGTTCGTATACAGATGAGAAAGGCAAGCTTAAAATCATTTTATAAAAGATTTACTTTAAAACAGATTCAAACATTTTCATATCAATAAAAAAATGACCTAGTGTGAAACTAGGTCATTTTTATTAACGAGGAATAGATTGCATTACAGATTGTAACGTTACTCTTTCTTCTTCTGTTAATGGAAGAAGTGGTAAACGTACAGAACCTACATCTAATCCAACCATTTGTAACGCTGTTTTTACTGGAGTTGGACTTGGCGCCATAAATAATGAATCAGTTACTCTTACAAGTAATTGATGTAATTTTTGTGCCTTCTTAAACTCTCCTGCAAGAAATGCTGTAATCATTTCTTGCATTTCGTTTCCGATAACATGAGATGCTACCGAAACGATACCTTTCGCTCCAACTGCCATAGCCGGTAACGTTAAACCGTCATCACCGCTGTATACCGCAAAGTCGTCCGCTGTTTTTTCAATGATTTCTGTCATTGTTAACACATCGCCGCCTGCATCTTTAATAGCAACAATGTTTTCTATTTCTGATAAACGAACAACTGTATCAACGGAGATTTGTACAATAGATCGTCCTGGAACGTTATATAGCATAACCGGAAGTGGCGTACTTTCAGCAATTGCTTTAAAATGCTGATACATTCCTTCTTGACTCGGTTTGTTATAATACGGTGCTACTAGCATTACTGCATCCACACCAAATTCTGTTGCCTTTTTAGTTAAATCAATAGAAGCATGCGTATTATTGCTACCTGTTCCAGCGATTACGGGCACTCTTTTATCGACAACAGATACGACATGGCGATATAACGCTACCTTCTCTTCTGAAGTTAATGTAGGAGATTCTCCTGTCGTTCCTCCTACCACGATTGCTGTTGTACCGTTATCAATTAAATAATTTACCAATTTCGTTGTCTTTGCAAAATCGATATTCCCGTTTATATCAAACGGTGTTACCATCGCGGTTGCAATTGTCCCAAAATCTATCATGGTCTCACTCCTTATTGTTCCAGTTGCTTTTCTTTTGAAAGCTCAAACGCACTATGTAATGCATTTACAGCCTCCACTAAATCAGTTTCTTTTACAAGAACCCAAATTGTTGTATGACTATCTGCCGATTGCAGAATTTGAATACCTTTTTCCGCTAAAGCTGTAACGATTTTCGCAGTAACCCCTGGGTATCCTGCCATTCCAGCTCCAACGATAGATACTTTCGCACAATGTTCTGTCACAATTGGCTCATATCCAAGGTTCTTTAATAATTTAACTGCATGACTTGATACATTATCACTCACCGTATATGCTACGCCAGTAGGTGAAATATTAATTAAATCAACACTTATTCCTTCGTTCGCCATCTCTTTAAACACATGTTGTTGCAAATCATATGCCGTTTCTTTTGCAAGCACTTTAATTTGCGTTACGTTTGATACGTGGGCGATACCTGTAACAGGACGTTCTTCTACATCACGACCTCTTGTAGCACCGTCATATGCTGAAATAAGCGTACCTTCACTATCAGAATACGTAGAACGTACACGAAGTGGCACTTTTGCATGCATCGCAATTTCAACTGCACGTGGATGAACGACTTTCGCACCTTGATAAGCCATGTTACAAATTTCGTTATACGTTACAGTTTGAAGATGACGTGCATCTTTTACAATACGAGGATCCGCAGTCATAACACCTTCTACATCAGTGAATATATCGATGTATTCAGCATGAAGTGCAACACCTAATGCTGAAGCTGAAGTATCACTACCTCCGCGTCCAAGTGTTGTCGTATCACCTTTTTTCGTTTGCCCTTGGAATCCTGTAACGACGATTACATCTACATTTTCTAACTCTTCATGTATACGATCGCAATTCATTTCAATAATCTTTGCATTCGTAAAGTCATCATTCGTTACAAAACCAGCTTGTGCACCATTTAATGCTGCTGCTTTTATACTATTCTCATTCAACATATTAGAGAAAACAATTGCAGAGATTAACTCTCCGCACGATAATAATAAATCTTGCTCACGTTTAGAAATAGTAGATTCCTCTTGATTTACAAGACTTAATAACGTATCCGTTGCATATGGTTCACCTTTACGGCCCATAGCAGATACGACAGTAACTACTTTATAACCAGCAGCTAATGATTTTTTTATATGATGAAGCGCATGCTTACGTCCATTGTCATCACGTACTGATGTGCCACCAAATTTTTGAACAATTATTTTCATATTTTGCACCTTCTCTTAGCCGTTTACACTAATTGTAATTTTACTAAGCGCTCTGCAATTTGAACAGAATTCCATGCAGCGCCTTTTAATAAGTTATCAGATACGACCCAAAGATGGAATCCTTTATCGTTATTTAAATCTTTACGGATTCTTCCAACGAATACTTCGTTTTTACCTACTGCAGTAGCTGGCATTGGATATAACTGCTCTTCTGGATTATCTTGCAGAACAATACCTTCCGCATTTGCAAGTAAGCTCTTTAATTCTTCTACTGTTACGCCTTCTTTTTCTACTTCGATGTAAACAGACTCAGAGTGTCCTGATACAACTGGTAAACGTACACACGTTGCCGCTACTTCTAATTCAGGCATATGCATAATTTTTTTCGTTTCGTTAATCATTTTCATTTCTTCAAATGTAAATCCATTATCTTGGAACTTATCAATCTGTGGAATCGCATTAAAAGCAATTGGGAAATGCTTCTTATCACCTGATACAGGAAGAACATTTGCCTTAACTTCTTCGCCATTTAAGATTGCTTGTGATTGTTCATGAAGTTCTTCAATAGCTGCCGCACCAGCACCTGATACAGCTTGATATGTGGAAACGATTACTCGTTTTAAACCATATTGCTGACGAACTGGCTCAAGAGCTACTACCATTTGAATTGTAGAACAGTTTGGATTTGCAATAATGCCATTATGTTCTTTTAAGTCATTTTCATTTACTTCAGGTACAACAAGTGGCACGTTTTCTGTCATACGGAATGCACTTGTATTATCAACAACAATCGCACCGCGTTTTGCTGCTTCTGGCGCTAATTGTTTCGATACAGATCCACCAGCACTAAATAGTGCGATATCTACTCCTTCAAAGCTTTCAGGAGTTGCCTCTTGAACTGTAAATTCTTCGCCTTTAAATACAAGTTTCTTACCTGCAGATCGTTTAGATGAAAGTAACGTTAACTTCCCAATCGGAAATTCTCGTTTCTCTAAAGTATTTAACATTTGTTCACCAACTGCGCCGGTTGCTCCAACTACAGCGACATGAAAAGTTTTTTGCTTTTCCATCACTATGCCCCTTTCTAGATACCAATCCTTCTATAACTTAGAATCAGAAGGAGTATACAATACCCCTTCTAATCTTAATAACGTTAATTTTATCATATTCTACAGTAAGAATGATGGTTTCATCAAAAATTGTCCGTTTTTTTTCGTTTTTTAATTCATATATCTGAATTTTTCTACGACCACCGGTTGCAATTGCTTTCCTTGCAGTGCTTCTAATACTGTGTCTTCCAGCAGCTCCATGCGAGCTACCATTGAGTTCGGTTTTTTCTCTGGTGCATCTTGACCGAATGGAACGAAGTAGATGTTTTTTGTTGCCATTAGGCGCATGAGGTTGACGCCAACAGGGTGATAACAATATAAATATTTCTTTTTTCTTCTATTATATATTCATTTCAAATCCTGTAAATTTATTTTGTATACCATATTCTTCATAGGTACCCATAAACGAATTCGATGGTACTTTAGTAATTAAATGGAAAAGTTCTACTTTGATATTGAGTTTACTACAGTAGCATATTTACATATATATCCTTTAATTGGTATGATTTACTTGTTCACATAAAAGGGGGGAGATTTTTGAGTTTAAACATGTATTTAGGGGAAGTACATGCCCAAACACAAAGTATGAATGCTGTATGTACGGCTACCATTCAAGCTATGGAACAAGCGATTCAGTCAATTGACGCTTTTGCAATTGATACTGTGTTACAAGGACAAACATATAGCAGTGCAAAAGCCTATCTTGTCCAAACATTTCGGCCTTTGGCGCAAGGCATTATATACTTATGTGAAGAATTAATTCGTCAAAACGATGCGTTTCCAAATGAATTTCAAGCAAAAGTTGCTTCGACAGATGTTATCGAACAAGAAATAAAAGAACAAATCCAAGAAATCAATCAAACAATTGCAAGTATTGAAGCAATAGAGGTACTTACACCAATGCCTGGAGTAGAAGCAATTGTGGTTGTTTTAGTTGCGATGAGAAAAAAACTTGAAGAAAAACTAGAGCATTTATATGAATTTAATTATACATCCAGTAATAACTACAGCACGGCCCTTCAACTAGCAGCTAGTATTGCTACTGGTCTTGCCGAAGTCCAAAGCGGAAAAGGATTTAGTCCTGCAAGCGGCACGTTTAGTACACAAGGGTTGAATATGGAGTGGACGACTTCCATTCAGGCGATTGAAGAAGATAGGAAGCGTCAGGCCGACAATCTTTTAAATGGTAGTTCAATTGAAGAAGGAGCAATGTGCGGTCCATTAAATAGTGAAAAAAAAGATGAATCTTTACTAGATAAGTTTAAACATGGTGTCGAAGATATTTATGAAGGTGCTTGGGACTTTATACAAGGCGCTGGCAGTGCAGTAGCTGAAGACTATATTGGACTAACACCACCTGATAATGATAAATTAGAAAGCAAAGCAACTTATCAAGCTGGAAGATTCACTGGACATATTATATCAACGGCAGGATCTATTGTAGAAATTTTTGAAGGTATTTCAGTCATAGGTGGGGCTAATTTCTTAACATTCGTCGCAGAAGTAGGAAGTGGTGGGTTAGCATCATCAATTGTTCTTCCATTAGATGCAGTTGCTACAGCGGCTGGTGTTGGTGCTGTTGTACACGGTGGATTGGTTTGGGATAAATCGATTCAAAATGCCAAGGATACTCTTCAAAAATTCGAGTCTTCTCCATCTTCTGGTGAGCGTGTTAATAAAGTTAAAGAGAATGGTAAACTTGATAAAGAGGGAAATGCAACTAAAAAAACAGATAATTCTGGTAATGAAACCAGCGGAGCTAATTCCACAATCACACCCGAAATGGAAGAAAAAATTCTGTGGGGACAAAGAAAAAACCCTAATAAGAATGAGATTATTGGGGGACATTCTTCTGGAATAAATAATAATCATCATAACTATGTTGTAGAGGAAATTAAAATTAATCCAGATGGAACAAAGAACATTAAGTATACTACTCAGTTTCCAGATGGTAAATTATCTAAAATAAAAAGTAGTACAGTATTTCCAGATGGGTGGAGTGACACAAAAATACTAAAATGCGTTGAGAATATCGGGAATTCTAAATTAATAAGTACTAGAGCTAGGGACGGAGCAACTTGGCATCGAGGTACTATTGATGGTGTAGAAATAGATGTGATAAAGAAAGGAGATAGTGTTATTAGTGCCTATCCGACAGGTAAAGCTAATGCATTACCACCATCTGGATTTTAGAAATAAAGGAGGAATAAGAAATGTATGAAGAATTAAATGAAATATTATCCGAAAATAGTTCAGAAGATTCTTGGTATGATGATGGATTTATGTATGCTCAAGAACTGCTGAATGATTTTACTGACAAAGATTGGGGAAAATTATTTCAAAGTATTAATGATAAAAATGATAAGTGGAAAATTAGGCTGGCTTATTGCATTGATGATGATTTAGGAATAAATGGATTGGAATTACTATTGAATATGCTTGATGAAAGTGATGAAGTTGTTGAGACTACGATAGATTCTTTAAGGTCTTTCAATTCTGAAGAACATAAAAAGATGATAGTATCCAATAGTCGAGTAATTGATACAGCACAAAAATTATTGGAAAAGGCTAGCTTCCCCGTCAAAAGAGTTCTAGAAGATTTTTTGAAAGATATTAAAAATTAATTTTTTCGGAATATGAAGAAGAAGAAGAAGTAGCATGGGTGAAAGTAATTGAATTTGACTAGCTATTTTGCTAGATTCTTAGCATAAGTAAAGGAGAGAACTTTTCGAAGAAACAGTTTTCTTTAAGATTGGATATTTCAATGAAGCATGTTATCTAGCTTGGAATAAGTGAAGAGAAGTTACATATGGAGAATAATCAACAAAAGAGACCTCACATTTGAGGTCTCTTTTGTAACTCTTACTTTACATACACATAGGCTTCAATTGCTGATACATAGTATGTTTTGCCCTTGCTATTGTGTACTTTGTATTGTGGCGAATCATTCACACTTACCTTTGCACCAATAGTAAAGTCTAATCCCATATCTACAGAACCAGCAACATCTTTACCCTGCCAAAAAGGAGATTCATAGAAAGGAGAATTTTATATGTCTTTAGATAAGTATAAAAATATGTCTGATGAAGAGTTTAAACAATTGTCTACTGAAGAATTTCAAAACTATATAAGATTAAAGCAAGAAGATTTTTCAAGACATTATAGGAAAATAAATGAAATTACTATAGATGTGATGTTAAAACCTCAGGAAGCAATAGAAATTGCTAAACATTATCATAAGAAAAATAAATTAGGTGGAGTAGTTAATGAAGATATCAACCATCTTTTCTTTGATGAGGCTTATACATTTAAAATTGAGAAAGAAAATAGAAACAACGATGATATAAGACCAGCTTGGAGAATATTAGTGGATTTACCAAAAAACCCTTTTCTTATGGAGGACTATACACTAATTGTGTCTGATAGGGATAAAAAAGTAATGGGTATGCTCGATCCAAATGGGCATCCAGTATTTAAAGGCAATGAATTTACAGATGAGGATTCTGAAGATTAATTAAGGTAATTATTCGTTTGTTTTTAAATGGTAATGGTAAAATTATTTCTGCATTTCCAAGACAAGTTCGATGATGAAGATGAAATCTCTCTTAAAATAGAAACTATTACATTACGAAATCTAATACACATTTGGATAAATGATCACACAAAACCATCTGAACTTACTCCCGCAGAAAAAGCCAAGGAAATACGAGAACATTGGAAAAAACGTGGTAGTGAGTATGTTTTACTAGGAGAAGGTATTTAAAATTAAACATAGAGGTGAAAACAAATGAATTATAATGAAGTAGAGTCTATATTATCAAATATTCTAGAAAGAGAAACCGAGGTATTAGACAAGCCAACAGATAAAGAATGGAAAGAATTAAGTAATAAATTTAATTGCTCGTTTAGTAATGAATTTAAATATTTTATTGAGTTGATGACATTCTGGTCATTTCCAGGTGATATTTATAATATTTCAAAGGGTAAAACAAATGGAAATGATACACTAGAAGAGGTATATAATTATGAAATGAGTAATGGTAATTGGGATTCAAATATGCTCCCCTTCTATGGTATTGGAAATGGAGATTATTTTTGCTTACATAGATTAGAATCGAAGGTGTATTATTACTATGATGATAAAGGGAAATTCGAAGAATATTGCGATAGCTTCAAAGCATGGATAGAGGATTTACCAAATTTTTTAGCTTAAAATCTGTTTGAAATGGACTTATTTAAAGTTACGACTCAAATACCTCACGAATTAGATGTGTACCCCAATTACATCTAACATTTGGGGTGCATTTCATAATAGATGGCCTTTTTCGTTAAATTAAAGCACATTCACATACATATCACTAGCGTAAAATAGAACACTTATATAGAAATCATGTTTTGTTAAATTGCTGTGATTTTATATGGAAGAAAAATTTTTATATAATGATACATTTATTAATATCAACTAGGAGGAACATTCCTTGAAAGTTGTACGCTCTATATTTAAGGGCTTTCGTTTAATAGGTTTAATTATAAAGCCTGTACTTAAAGCATTATCTAAAAGTAAATTTTAAATCTCATAAATATTAAAATCCCCTTCTGCATATAGGTGCAAAAGGGGATTTTTTTCAAATTATTCTATTCGTTCTACAGACAGTACTCATAGATAAATAAGAAACGGTGTATATTTACCCTAACATTTATAAAGATGAAAATCAATATATAATTATCTACATATAGAACCAGATAATAATTTTTTTCATAAAACTATTCTTTTGTTTTATTTTTTAATGTACTCGTACCACCAGTTTCTTTCATCCATCCAAGCTGTAATCTTATCAAGTTCGCCATTAGGCAGTACTTCAGTTTGTAAGTACGCTAAACCAGTTAATGGATCAGAGACAACCTTCCCTTTTGTTCCACGCTCATTCATAGCGTTTACGACTTCCTGAACCAATGAAATACCAAAACCACCAGATTTAACATATTGATAGCCGCCATTGGCAATAGCTTGTTCTGGTCGTTTTTCTCCTGTAAACCAAGATAATGATTTACTGCCAATCAATTGGTTCAAATCACACTTACCAATACCAGGTACATTACCTGTCTCTGTGTATTTCCAGATATCACATGGATAAGCTGGTCTATTCCCACCATATCGAGGAATCCATACGAAATCAGCGTTTACTTGACCCGCTTGGAACTCTTTATATGTATGATGACCAACATATAGCCCAACTTTTTTAGCACCTAATTGGCGCAATTCATCAATAAAAGCTAACGTTCCAGCTAACATATTCCCCATTGTTTTCACTTCCACATCAGCTACCCAAAACAATGCATCTTTATCTCCACGATTCCAAAAGTCACGAGCTTCTACACGTGCATCATTGTCAGAAACGAATCGACAAAACGCATAGTTACCAAAAAGAACACTACGTTTTTTCATTTCACCAACATAACTTGGATACATATGATCAACTACATTAGAACCATCTTGTACCCTAGCAATTACTAAGTCTAATTGTGGTGCTGCTACATCCCAGTTAATATTACCATTCCATTTTAAAATATCTACGATATACCCCATTATTGAACATCTCCTTCAAATAGTTTTTGTTTGATTTCTGTTACATCTTTAGAGATAGATCCAAAAGCCTTTGCTTGCTCTTCTATTACTTGTTGGTTTCTATCAATTACTTGTTGATACTTTTCTTCACGTTGCTCATTCTTTTTTTGTGTAGTAAATAGCATCCACACAAATAACGCTGCAAATGCACCTTGTTGAATGACTGAGTTGAAAATCGCATCTTCCACTGTTCTCATCTCCTTTTTAGGCAATAAAAAAAGACCAACTAATGCTGCTCCTGCTCTGTTTGCGTATTATTTTCATTAGTCGGCTTTAGTGGTTCTTGTAGTGGATAAGAACTGGTGAGCGATGTATAACACTCCATACAAATGTACTTTTTCGCAAATCCCATATCTAGTTCATATAGACGTGCTCCACGTTTGCAGATTTCGCATCCGGTTGCATTTCTAAAACTTATGGTTCCATCAAGTTCTCTCCACACATCGACTTTATTCATGCCATTTGAAAGCCCTGCGTTATTTAATACATTGATGGGGATGTTTACAAAAATTCCAGTTTCAGATCTTTCCAGCTCTACTAAATATCCCATAAACGGTGTTACATCCCCAGGTTGTGGAGGTGCAACAGCTGAATTTTGATTCTGATTCATATACTATTACTCCTTTCTCCTTTCTCCCAAGCTATTAAAGTGCCATCCATTTGAGTTACAGACATAGAATCCAAACCCTCGGTTTCCTTCTACAAAACGAATATGTCCCCATTGTTGGAATCCACCGCCACGGCCAAGCATCCACAAGAATTTCCTATAAAACACACGGCCATTTTTATTATAAAATAAAAAGACGAATGCTATTAAGAATTTTTGAAATGATTGTAATGGAAAGTACCACTTTTCACCAAAGCGGATACACTTCTCGATCATTTCATCATCAAAATACAAGTCGTCTCTGTTTAAAACGTATTTTTCCAGGTATTCAATTAACAATTCTCTTTCATTGTTGAACTTTACTTCACCACTTCTATAAAGTTCAATGTATTCATCTACATATTTTTGCCTAATCATACTAAATCACTTGGACTGTAACCTGAATTAGAAGCACCAACTTTAGGAGAAAGTTTTATATCTCTTCCCAAAGCAATTAATGAACTGTTAATTTTATTCCTCTCACTTATAAGAGGGTGGGCTTTAACAAAAACTTGAGAACCGTTTTTTATCGTTACGGACTCGCCTTCTTTATTAATAGTTTTATTTATTTTTCTAAATGCTTTTACAAGATCAATATATCTTTCTACCTTTTCGACTTCGACTAAATCTGTAATATCAATACTATTCATAAGCTGTTCTTTTAACCTCACAATACTAACAGCCATCTCCCCCCCCCTTACGTGCGTAAAATCGAAAAAAACCTGACAGTTACCCCCCTCCTCCGGTGCCCCTTAGAGCATTTTTTGATGAAATATTTTAAGGGGGGTACTGTTTCTGAATTATTTTTACCACTTTTCATCGTTTTCCCATTTATTCGGTTCCTTTTTGAATGTTCTACCGTGTTCTTTGTTATGGCAATCCACACAGACTGTCTCTAGATTGTCCATTTCTAATGCAAGTTCTGGATGATGCTCGAGCTCTTTGATATGATGGACAACGAGCTGTATCTTCTTACGCTTGGCACTCTCACTGTATTCATTCGTGTCTGTTTGTACTCGACCATTACGTTTACATTCCTGACATTCATAGTTGTCACGCTTCTTTACTTGTTCACGAATACTCTTCCAATCACCACTGTCATAAAACTTACGCTTCTGTTGTTTGGTTTTATACCCTTTCATTTGTCTTTACCAAACAATTCTTATTACCTTTATCTCTTTCCAATAAATCTTTTATTGGTGTTTGTTTAATCATAGATTGCGATATTAATTTACCTTGACAATAAAGCTCTACTGTATCGCTTTGGTTTGCAAATCTACCCATAACCTTCTCCAATTTCTCTAATGCATCTACACATTCATTAACAGCTTCAGTTACTTCTTTCATTTGTTTTAATGCTTCAGGAGTATCCGCATCGATATTAATCTTTAATTTGTTATTAGCCATTTCATTCATCCTCCATTAATTCACATTCTCTTATTCTTGTAAGTGCATCCTCAGGAGTACCTAAGATATTATCCGCGCTATAACTTGCACTTACCTGATCACTTAATAGATTTACCTTATCTTTTAAGCCCTCCAGAGTTTGAAACAATGCATTTACTGATTTCCTTAATTCTTGATTTTCTTTAGCTATATTAGATAAAAATTCAAGTTTCTTTTTCAACTTGATGTTTTCTAACATGGCATCCATTATTTTCACCACCTTTTAATTCCAAAATAAAAGGTCGCCATCCATATC
The DNA here is from genome assembly GCF_008368965.1 of Bacillus sp. AY2-1. Lineage (NCBI taxonomy): Bacteria > Bacillati > Bacillota > Bacilli > Caryophanales > Bacillaceae > Bacillus > Bacillus sp. AY2-1. The sequence continues at coordinate 49,475 of NZ_QPEL01000030.1, forward strand.
GATAGCGACCTTGCAGTTATTAACTATTCCTATCCTCTTTTAATACCTGTAATAAATGGTTTAAGTACAGACTTTGCAGCAACTCCTAAACTCTCATCAATTTGCACTTCTAGGGTCTCAATTGAAGAAATATGTAGAGGATTTATTGAAAGGTTTAAAAAGTGAACAAACCCTTTATACAATTCACCTTCTTTATTTGAGATACGACTCATAAAGTCTTCTGGGTGAACATCAAGATCATACTCTTTACCGCTATCCATAATAACTCTTGTATGCAATGTTCTAGCCATCCTTGCACACCTCATTCCATCTACCTAGGATGTTGTTAGCTCAAAGAAGAGCAAAAGCTCTCC
>NZ_QPEL01000300.1:0-1521 GCF_008368965.1 Bacillus sp. AY2-1
ATAACTATTCCTCAATTCTCAGTGTCTCTGTACTAAGTATATCGTACTTCAGAAAGACTGCAACACATTTATCTTTTTAATGTTGTACTTTTTTTACATATAAACATAGCCATTTCAGTATAGAACGAATCTACTTTATTATTTTTAAATGGAATATTAAAATATCCCTTCATTTCGTTTGGTGCTTTCATCATACATTCTGTTAATTTTTCGCGCTTTTGTACAGGGACATTCATCATATTACACCACCAGTCAAAATCAAACTTCTTATCAAAAGTAAGACATGACTGCATTTGCAAACCGTTTTTTTCTAATAAAGTAAGCCATTCTGTCTTTTTTAGAGCTCGTTCATGACTTGGGTCCCGCTTTTTTTCTATAAAATTATAAAATGTATCATATTCATTATTTTCTGGCGAAACATTATCTATTAAGATGAATAATCCATTATCCTCCAACGTACGATTTACTTCAAAAATAAATTGAGCCGGATTCGTAAAATGATGGGCTGCAATCCGGCATGTAATTGTATCAAAAAAATGGTCTGCAAATGGTAAATCCTCTGCGTTTCCTACTACAAAAGACACATTTCCATGACCATTCTGCTTTATAAAACCTTTTGCTTCTTCTAACATCTGTTCTGTTAAATCAAGTGCAACTACTTCTTCAAACATAGGTGCTAACATATTCGCAACATGTCCGCCACCAGTAGCAACATCAAGAAGACGATTATTATGGCGAGACGCAACTTGTTGAACTACATATTGTAAGTCCTGTCCTTTAGCATGTATTTTACTATTCACATACTTATCTGCATTACTGCCAAACTGTTTTTTCACAAGCTCTTCCTTACTCATTTTATCATCTTCTTTCTATTGTTATTTACATATACGATTCATATAATTATTACAATTCTCTTCATGTATTTTCAAATCCTCTTTTCATCTCACTTCTTATCAAGTTTACCTATAATCAAAATAATATAATTTTACGTTTTACTATTAAACAAAAAAGGCTACGGGAACTTGTCCCCTAACCTGACTAAATATTTACTACATTTTTATTTCTTCGTATATATCTATATAATATAAATCCTCTTTCAACTTCATAATAACATCTACTTCGTTATAAGTAGCCTCACGAGCATGTAAACCAAATTGATCCATACCAATCCATATCCACCCAGGTGTATGATATAAAACATCTAAGTTAAAATAATCTAATTTAGTAAGCTCCGATGTAATAAATTTATCTTTATTAGCGATTTGTTTATCTAGTAAACCATATTCTTTACCATTTTCAAATAGCGATATAACTTTCCCTACAATCGGATGTTCACGAACAATAAAATGATATTCCTTTTCCTCTACATTTGCCACAATCAAACGAGAAACAGATAAATCAGCCCCCGAATTCGACATATTTGTTTATTCACCTCCTTATATAGGTTTCTTCAATATAATAACAAATGAATATTCAAATTAAGTTAATATAATGTAAAAAATAAAAAGCTGACTTCCCTTT
>NZ_QPEL01000301.1:0-2984 GCF_008368965.1 Bacillus sp. AY2-1
CAGCACCCTATTACTCCTCCTACAGCTAATACCTGTTTAACCCAACTCTTAAATTTTTGATTACTGTAAATCGCTTGCACTCTTTCCATATTTCCTCCTATTAAGGAAAACCCTTATAGACTCTCACCTTGCTATGGTAACATTAAAAAATGGCTAATAGAGGCCTAATGTATAAATATGCAATATTGCATACATAAATGTATTGTTATAATCGTAAACGCTTACTATAATAAAGTTATAAAGATTCACCAAATCTTAATACGAAAAAAAAGGAGCAAATAATATGGAAATCGCAATGGCAGTTTTAAAATTTATAGGTGGAGCAATCCCATTAATTCAAGAACTTCTAAAAGCATTTATGTAAATTCACTATTTAGCAATTATTTATAAAAATTATCATACAAATGATCTGTATATCAAAAATGAATTGATTTACAGATCATTTGCGTGAGCAAGTTCCCTTTAACATGACTAAGGGACTTTTTTAATTTTTAAATACTTAAAGTTACGCCACATTAACATCAAGTTAGCAAAACAAAAAGAAAAATACGCACCCTTCCTATAATTCTACAAATGGAATAGCATATTTTTCATTTTTGGGACCTAAAAAAGCTTTAACTTGATGGTGATGGGGTAACAATTCTGATTTAGAGATAAGATCAGTTTATACAAAGATTACCCACCGATATGTGGAAGATGAAGAATACACTTGCGAAATTGAAACGATTGAATTAAAGGACTTGATGTTAGTGTGGTTAACAGAATATGAAAATCACTTAAAAAATCGTAATCTTAACTAAAAAACACCAAGACTACCTCTCTTCAGGGCAATCTTGATGTTTTTTACGTTCACATACAAATTATTATTTGTATTGTTACATGGGTTCTTTATTAAATTATATACGTCTACTTTACCATCGATAAGCGCAATGACTAATGTCTCCCATTTTATCGTACTGATTACCTATACGAGGTTTTAAAAGAACCACCTTGACTAAAATGATAAAACAAGAAATCGAAATGAGCCCCTTTTTTATTTTGTAAGCAGTAAAGCTTCCATATAATGCTCTTTTCTCTCAAGAGCTTTTTTTGCATCATCAGCTGTTAATATATAATCTACTGCAATGCTCTGTAATAGCTCCTTATCCGCATTTGGCAACTGAATCGTTATATCTTCCACACTACTCTTATTATTTCCATTTATCTTATTAAATTCTTGAATACTTCTTGCCAGCTCTGCTAATTTTTCCATATGCACAGGATTGTTTACATCCAAAAATATATTACTTCTAAAAACTGCCGTAACATATTTCTTTACATTTTTCTTTTATTTTCTGCTTCTTCCTTTTTATCAAAAACAATATTTCCCGTATACATTTGTTCAAACGTGAATATATCGTTATTCTCTTTTCCAGCATAATATGTATTGAACTTTTCTTTTAAATCATTCGCTTCTTTTTTGATTTTATAATTATCACTATCTACTTTTGGAGAGATTCGTCCATCCAAAGCTAGCTGAAACTGCAAATACGGTTCATTTACTTGCTGTACATGAGCTATCCGTACATCTGGCCCCAGTAAATCTTTATAATTCCCCGGTATTTCAACTTCATTTAGTTTAACAGAAAAACCATACTGCGATTTTGTATAACTTTGAGCTTTTTGTTTAATTTCTTTATCCGATATATCACATGATGTTAATAGTATTAAACTAAACATCATACTACATGTTATTTTTGTTATTTTCATATGGTATCTCCTTTTATGCTTACTTCATATACATAAATGCTAATATAGATTTCCGATAAAGTCACGAAGTTTAACAAAAAGAAGAGCAGTTTTAAGTTGCTATGTTTATACAATTTCATATGAATTAGAGTTAAGTTTAAAGGAAGTAAATCGTGAGTTTTCTCTTTATACAATCATTTAACTTACTAACACTTTTCATAAGATATTTACACACTGCATTTAGGTAAAGAAATACAGAAATGTGTTTTTTTCTTTGTACTATCTAAATTTATGCTCCCTCCATGTTTTTCTACTATATGCTTAGCAATAGTTAATCCAAGACCTGATCCCCCATTATTTTCTCGAGAATCATCTACTCGAACAAATGCATCAAAAATACTTTGTTTCATATCCTCAGGTATTCCAATTCCATTATCTATAATGTTTATATATACTTTGCTTTTATCCTCAATTAACGATACAAACACGGTCGTACCTGCCGTATTATACTGTAGGGCATTAGATATTATGTTAGAGATAGCACGGTATAGTAATCTATTGTTAATTGGAGCAATCACTTCTTTAGAGGGAATTTGATATTGAAGGATTAAGCGCTTCGTTTGAAATAAATCATAATATTCTACAAGCAATTCACGAATAAACTCAGATACATCAGTTGGATGTACTTCAAAAGGGTAATCAGAATGCTCCAATTTAGACAGTTCAAAAATATCTTCAGTTAATACCGCAATGATTCGAATCTTATTATATATTACATTCAAAGTTCTTTCTCTTTCACCTTTTTCAGTAATGATCCCTAGTTGTAATGCTTCAACAAAACCTTGAACGGTTGTAATTGGTGTCCTTAAATCATGTGACAAATCTACAAGCATCTTCTGCTTGGTTTCTTCTAACTTCTTCTTCTCTTTCTCTATTTTATCCAGTTTTTCCGACATAACATTAAACGAATGCTGTATTTGCATTAACTCAAAATATGTTTCATAGTTTAACCTTTTATCATATCTCCCACTAGCAATTTCCTCAAATCCAGTTGCTAGTTTATCCAATGGCCTGGTTATTTTCCTAGCAATTTGCCTACTAAATATATATACATTCATAGAGAAAAATACAAAAAATAAAACGATTGTAGTAAGTAATATCTTATAAAAAACATATACGTATTCCTCATTTTTATCAGAAAACGTATATTCATACTTTATTGCTTTTTTAGGAACCTTAACAAGGCAATATAATGT
>NZ_QPEL01000302.1:0-762 GCF_008368965.1 Bacillus sp. AY2-1
GTAAAAGGATTTACACAGCTTTTAAAAACACCAAATTTAACTCCTGAATCAAGAGACGAATATATTAAACATATACTTGAAGAGTTAAATCGTGCCCAAGAAATTATCGATGATTACTTAACGTTTGCCAAACCTTCTCCAGAAAAATTAGATCAAATTTCAGTAAAACAAGAGTTAAATCGAGTTATTAATATGATATTGCCATTGTGTAATATGAATACGATACATATTACACAGGATTTTTCTGAGGCAACCATTGTTGGTAATAAACAACACTTTCAACAATGTTTTTTAAACTTAATAAAAAACAGTATTGAAGCAATGCCTAATGGTGGTACCTTAAATATTTCCTCATCTATCAATAATAGTAAAGTTGAAATACGAATTGAAGATAGCGGAGTTGGAATGTCACAGGAGCAAATACATCGATTCGGTGAACCGTATTTTAGTACAAAAACGAAAGGCACCGGTTTAGGTACGATGGTTGCTGTTAAGATTATTGAGACGATGTATGGAAGTTTAAAAATCCGAAGTATCGTTAGTAAAGGAACGACTTTAACGATTACGTTCCCAAAATATAGTAAGAATACGCATTAAAACAAATAAAAAAGGAGCATAGTCGCTCCTTTTTTATTTGTTTCGATACATAAGTATCTTCAATGTTTTTTAGTTTACATTTGTGAAGACTAATTAAAAATTAGTATCCTCCGCCCCAGCAGCTGCATCCTACAATTATTAATAGAATGAATAACACAACTAATA
>NZ_QPEL01000303.1:0-3931 GCF_008368965.1 Bacillus sp. AY2-1
GTATATAGACCTAATGATTCTAAACTTAAAAAAAGTCTTCAAGCTCTTTATCCGGATGCAGAAATTGTATTAACTAATAGCGGTACATCTGCATTAGTAGTTGGTTTAAAGTACTTAAAAGTGGCAAAGGGAGATGAAGTAATTCTATCAAACTTTAATTGTCCTAATGTAATAGAAGCAATATTAACGGTGGGAGCAAAACCTGTATTAATTGATTTAAACACTAATCATTCAATTTCTCTTAATAAAATAAAAAAACATTGGAATGCTAATACAAAGGCAATTATTCTTACGCACTTGTATGGATGTCATGACGATTTAGACATTATTGACTGGGCTAGAGAAAATAATATTTATATCATCGATGATGCTGCACAAGCAATGTTTTCTTATCAAAATGGAAAGCCAGTTGGTAGTTTAGGCGACATTGGTATTTTAAGTTTTGGGGGAACTAAACCGATCCCAAGTATTGGGGGAGGAGCGTTACTTCTTAATCGTACAATAAGTGAATTATGTGACATGGGTGAAGAAAAGAAGGAAGAAGTAATTTTAGATTATAAGAATCATTTAAAAACACAATTGGCTATAAAAATAAAAAAGAGTAGAGTACTGAGTTTATTTACTAATTATTGGAGGAAATTAGAGATTCTGCCCTCCTATAATAATAGTAAATTAGATTCTTTACCGGAGAAAACGGAAGTTATAAATCCAAAAAGAATGTCTATAGTACGTTCATTGTTAATTGATAAACACCTACAGAAAACAAAGAAGATTTTAGAAATAAATATATGCAACGCTAGTCTGTGTTATACAATGCTGCAGGAAATTGAAGAAAAGTATGGCGTTAAGATTATATTTTCAGCTCAGAATGTTTATTTAAACTATTTTACCATTATATTCAAAGAATCATCTGATAGATATGAGTGTTCTGTACATTTAGCGGAAAAAGGTATACAAACTTGTTGGAATTACTTACCCCTGAGTGAGATCCCTATTTTTTCGAAGTACGCAACTGAGTCAGAAAATATAGATTATTTATGGCCAAGGGTATTATCAATACCTTTTAAATATCCTTTAGTGAATAAGGACCTTAAGTATATATGTAGTCAAATTCTGAAATATTTAGAGAATAAGAATTAAAAGGTGATTATATGGAAATCGAAATATGTACTGACGCCCAATATTGGGATGCCTGTATGGAAGAATACAATGGTTCTGTATTTCATAGTTACGAATGGGGAAAGTTAATGGAATTATTACCTGGTGTTCAATTTTTCCCAGTACTAATAGAAACACGAGATACAGTAGTTTTAACTCCTATGTATGTACAGGATGGTAGGCTTTTGGGAAGTTTAATTGGTTATGGAGGTCCAATAATAATTGGCCAAGATAAAATAGATTTTTCAGTTTATGAATCCATAATAAATAAGAAGTTTGAAAATAAAATTCAAAAGCTTTTATTACCTATAACGATAAATCCTTTTCAAAGTTATAGTAAAGAAAAGTGGGATTATAAAGAAACTTATATGTTAGATCTACCAAATAGGTTTGAGGATTTATGGACATCGTGTTCTGGAAAAGCTAGGACAAGTGTTAGGTATGCACGTAAACAGAATGTTGAAGTTCGTCCTATAACTGTAGCGGAATTAGATGAGTTTTACCAATTATATCAAGAACATAATACAAGTATAGGAGCGAGTTATTCATTTAGTAGAGAGTTTTTTTATCATTTAGTTCTTAATTTGCAAGAAAAAATCCTTTTCTTAGGGGCATTCTTAGAAGAAGAATTAATTAGTTCCAGCATTTTTATAATGGATAAAAAGGTTTTATATTATTGGATTAACATTAACAATACCGAAGGGAAAAATTCACAATCTTCATATTTACTACTAAATGATGCGTTTGAATTAGCAATTCATAATAAATTAAAGTATGCGGATTTAGGATATTCACATAATAAAGGGATTGCTAGACCTAAGATATACTGGGGGGCAGCTTTGAAAAAATGTTTTTGTTTAAAAGAAAGGATTTAAACTATGATTATTAGTGGCCACCAACCAAGTTATTTACCTTGGTATGGTTTTTTTGAAAAAATTCATAAATCAGATGTGTTTGTATTTCATGATATAGCACAATTTGAAAAAAAAGGTTTTTTAAATAGGAATCGTATTAAAACTTCACAAGGAGCGTCTTGGTTAACTGTTCCAATACAAATGAAGAATTATAAAGAAATTCCATTTAATAAGTTAAAGATAGACAATACTCAAGATTGGGAACGGAAGCATTGGAAAGCAATAAGAATTAATTATTCTAATGCACCTTACTTTAATGTATATAAGGATTATTTAGAAAATTTTTATTCAGAAGATTGGATTAATTTAAATGATATGAACATGAATTTTATTCATTTTATTATCCGTGAATTAAACATTGATACGGAACTATATTATGTATCAGATTTAGAGGGGATTACAGGTAAGAAAAGTGATTTTGTATTAGAGTTGTGTCAGAAATTTAATGCCAGTACTTATTATTCTGGAAGTTTAGGGCAAGATTATTTAGACGAAAATGATTTTGAGAATGAAAATATAGAAATTATCTACCAAAGAATAAGGGATTATTCCTACAAGCAATTATTTGGGGAATTTATACCACATTTATCTATTTTAGATATTTTACTAAATTGTGGACCAAAGGAAACAGAAAAATTAATTAAAGGAGTCTAAAATTTTATGAATGTACTTGTATTTGCCGCTCATCCGGATGATGAAATAATTGGTGTTGGTGGAACAATAGCGAAACATGTGAAACAAGGTGATGATGTACATGTTGTAATACTTGCAGAGGGAAAATCTTCTAGAGCTAAAGAATATAAAGAGCTAGATTTAGAGGTTAAGAACTTATCTTATAAAGAAACAGAGGGGGCATGTACTACACTTGGTGTAAAAAGTTTTGCAAGACTAGATTTCCCTGATAATCGTCTTGATACATTACCCTTACTTGATGTAGTGAAAGAGATTGAAAATCACATTAAAAAAATAAATCCTACAATTATTTATACTCAATATGGTGGAGATATAAATATTGATCATACTGTTGTTTACAGAGCAGTAATGACAGCGACACGCCCTCTGCCAGATACTAATATCAAATGGGTATTTGCATATGAAACTTTATCTTCTACAGAGTGGAATTATAATGAAAAAGATAAGTTTCTTCCTAATTATTTTGTGAATATTGAAGATCATTTGGAGGAGAAATTAAGTGCGATGAGACATTATGAATCTGAGTTAAGGGAATTTCCTCATCCACGCTCTATAGAAGCAATGAGACATAACGCATTTGTATGGGGTGCCAAATCTGGATACCAAGCGGCTGAGGCATTTATGTTAGTAAGGGGGACATGGTAGGTGAAGAGAATATGTTAATACCACAGGTCCCGTTCTTTGGTTTAGATAGTAAACAGATTGACTTAAAATGGGTTGAAAAAGGCTATGGATTAGAAGCAAATATTTTTGATGGGACATCTTTATTTGATAACTCATATACAAAAAGGTTTTCTGAGGTCCTGTCTTTTGTTCAAACCCTTAATCCATCCTTGTTAACGCTGCATTTTCCTACTGATAATGCAGACTATCTCAATGATGAATTTATTAAAAAGCAACTATATGAATTTATTAACCTTGCTATAAAGTATAATGCATCAGGTATAACAGTGCATGCTAATCAATTCATGAATGTCGCGGAATTTCAAAACTATAATCTTCTAGATAATAGAAAAAGGATTATAGAGTTCTTTAATATGCTAGATGAGGAAATAAAAGGGACTGATATATGGATTGGCGTTGAAAACCTACCCATTATTGGAAACTTGGGCGATGATTTTGATCCTATATTTATATATCCCGAAGATTTTACTGATTTGGTTAAT
>NZ_QPEL01000304.1:0-1685 GCF_008368965.1 Bacillus sp. AY2-1
CATTTAATTCATAGTAAAAGTAATATATTTGATATTAAATGTCTTGCATAATGCGATAAAAGTTCACAATTTTTTTATCATTATATACAGAAAAAGGTAACGAAACTTAAGCGATATGTAATACTTGTCATAGTTGTGAATTATGTAAATCTATTTAGTGTAACAGCTAAGATGTTAGATCTTGTTTTTCTTAAAAACATTACTTATTCGGATTCATGAAAAGGATTTTAATGGATTAGTTTGATTTGATATAAAAAGAGGACGCATTTTTATTTGCGTCCTCTTTTTATGATAATTTATTTTACAAGTTAAGAAGAATCTTTGATCATCTAAATAAATTCTATCACCCTATTAGGAGATGCTAGTAGAACAATATGGACTTTTATTTAGTTCATTTTCTAACAGTTCGTTTAATTCAATACTATAGGCAAGCATAGTACTTAGTTCAGAACCTTCTTCTATTGTTTTATTGATTATTGATAATACTCTTTCTTGGTACTATTCTAAGTATTTTTCAGCTAGGTAAGAGGGGTATGTTGAAATAGGAGGGCCCATCTTAAAGTAGGATAAATTGGTCTTTGAAATCGGTATACAGTTCTTTAATAAATATAGTTTTTGCAATATATCTTTATCTATGGGATGAAGCATATAATCTGTCATGATGAAATAATTGTGATGGTAGATAAATACTTTTCCTTCTGGTAAAACCGCGTGACGAGATAAATTTGGATAAATAGGTGGTCCATCTGAAAATTGATTTAAACTACGTTGTGAAACTTTAATAATTTCTTGAACTGAAAATTTAAATTTGCGAAATGCAATGGTGTCAATAAATGGACGTTTTTGATTATTTTCTATATAAAATAACTCTCCTTTTTCACTTTGCACAACCCGTAGATTTGGAATTGACTCTGTAAGGGTTATGGGGGGCCCTTCTGTATATTTGTAGATAAATGGATCGGGAATTAAGACAATTTCATTTTGATTATATTTGAAGTAAGAAAGCATATCTTTCGAAATAAGCCTGCGTTTAAAGTTATCAATTAAAAATACTTTACCTTGTGAATTACTAAATAAAATACCATTTAAATCTTTTGAAGGGAGGTTAGCATATAGGTTTTGGAAAGAGAATGGTGTTTTAAAAGTAATATCGAGCACTTTGTTAATGGGATAAAAAGGTTGAAATGTATTTAGGCGTTTCCAAAACATTGCATCTCCAGCAAACCAATATAAAGGATTTGTATCCCAATATCCACAGTACTTTTCATAGACTTTTAATAATATTCTTCTAGTATGCATAATTGAACAATGATCTACAACATTAGCAGCTGTATATAAAATTTCCGAAGCTTCTCTCACAAATTCATTTATAGGTTGTAGGTTATAATCAACATATTTTACGTATTGGGAAGAGTAGACTACATCAATTTCAGGATGTTTTTCTAAGAAAGACAACATTTCAGCTAATCTGTTTGGAAGGTATATAGTATCATCTGTTAAATAGCAAATATAATCCCCACAAGTTAATGGTAGTGCCTCATTGATAAGTGTTGCATATCTTGTAGTTTTATATCGTTCATCATCTTGTATAAAACTATTCGTATAAGTAATTCGAGGATCCTCTAGATAATTTTTTATGACATTTATAGTTTCTGGACAGGAGTTATCATCCATAATAAAAAGTT
>NZ_QPEL01000305.1:0-751 GCF_008368965.1 Bacillus sp. AY2-1
GAGTATATAAAAAACTGCCTGCAAAACCTTAGACATATCTCTAAGATTTTGCAGGCAGTTTTTCTGTAAAGAAATATAATTTATATTAAAACAATAACTAAAACTTGGTTTTATGAGGATGTTTTCAGTTTGATCACACTAAGTTTAGACTTCTTGAATTTGAAAGTATAGACTTAAAAAACGCCCCATTCAAGACGTTTTTTTCCATGTTTATATCAATTTTTTAAACATGGTCATGTTCAGGTAAAGGTTTGAACATGTTTTCCATATGGATTGGCCCTATATTATTTGCTAATGGAAGTAAAATTTCTTTATAAATTAAAGAAGACAAATTTATTATAATATTTTAACTTAATATCCATGTGACACTCTAAATTGTCACATAGATATTTTCTAAACCTCTATTTTTTTATCAACCTGTTTTAACTCCCTCCCCAGCCCCCTACATTGTAATTTTAATAATCTAGTCTCTGCACATACCTTTTTTATTTGTAGAAAATCTATAGTACAATAAATAACTAAAAGATCTATTTCCAGATTGTCCTCATTTATGTACCTTTCAGTTCATTTTCTGCTATTAGTTCCTGTGTTACATACATCAAATACATAATGACTGGGAGAATTAGATAACTAACAGTTTTACCTTTATCAGTAATAGGATGCCTTTCTTCGACTAGAATGACTTTTATTATTAACAGAGTTTCCCTAGAGCAAATGTAACAATTTATGAGTAGAAGAATATTTCCTGAAC
>NZ_QPEL01000306.1:0-3590 GCF_008368965.1 Bacillus sp. AY2-1
TTTTTATTTTTAGATGAATTGTGATGAACAATATTATTACGAATAATTCTATTTCGTTCCTGATTTAAGGTAGTTACTAAAGATACTCTCTCATGTCCAATAAGAACAATGCTAATATTGCTTCCTGTTCCAGTAATATAAATACCAATAGGGGGTTCGTTAACTTTTATTGATTTTAAATTGTGAAATTCTATTCCTTTTACTTGAATATAATTTTTCCCCTCTAATTTGATTTTAGAATCATCGAGAATTACTTTTTCATCCTGGTAATTCTGAAAAGTAATCGGTGCTCCTGAGACCCCAGAATGAGCTACATGTACCTTTTGGTTATAAACTCCGCCTTTATGTAGATTGTGCTTCCTTCTGTGGTGACATTAGTAGTAGCAAAAGGTTGATTCCATGTGCTTAGATTACTGTTGTTTCCTGCTGGTGATAAATAGTAATTTGTAACAGTCTTTACACTATTATTGAATGGTGCTGGAAGTGTAAGAATTAACATATTGAAAGAAAATATTGTTTTATATTTCATCATTATCCGCTTTTTATATGAATTCCTTCTCAACTATATAGTTAAAAGTGACGATTTATATCTTGTATTAAAGAAAATATTTACTTAAAACCCTAGGAGTGGTTTGGCACACTGAGGAAAAGTTAAAAAGCCAAACAAGTGCTATCCGCTTTAATAGGTGATAAGTTTATATTCTTACCTCTTGTACTCAAATCAACTGGTGAGGTATTTTACGTGTTTCTTGTGTTGAGTGTACCAGATGCAATTGGTGGTCATAAATCAGTTTTTCAAAAACTGATTAGGGGGATTAATGGTAGAATGTGAATAGAATTATAACATTGCTAAAAATGAAATGGTTTTGAAATTTTATATAAATGGAAAAGTAGGTTATGATTTCAGACGAAATGAGGATTCTTATCGAACTAATTAATTTAAAAGATTCATAGGTTATTGAAGTGTGTGGGGGAAGTGAAAACCTTTATATTTATGCCGATTCTTAGGAATGCTAAAAGTATCTAATCAAGAAATTAAACGGATTTATTAACTTAATAATTGCTGGTAGGTTTTGGGTTTGTTACAATATTAATAATTTATAATGTAAGGAGAGAAGTGGATGGGAAAGTTAGGGTTGAAAGAGGTTAATAGCGTTATTTCATATATAGGAGGAAGTGGAGGATATTTAAGAGGGTTTTCATACGCAACTCATGCTCAATTTTATCCGGAATACTGTAATTTAGATATAGATCCAACTGAATACGGCTCAACTACAAGAAAAAGGTTTATTAAAATTTTGACGGATTCGGCCCCACTAGATCAGGCTAAAATTCTTAGTGGAGTATTAAATAAATTTCCCTTAACTGAATTTGAAGAATTATCGAATGATGGAATTATAAGTAAATATGAGTATGAGGCAAAAATCAGACTTCACGAAAAGATTGTGGAATGGATGGACGGACGGACTTAAAGGACTGGATTTAATTAAATTAGATGAATCAATTTATGACTTCGAGTTTGTTAAAGAAGTTTTAGATCAAGCAGATACGTTAATATCTAACCATTCTTATGGTAGTGCGATAGACAGAACACACACAGCTCTTCATTCCTATCTTAAACAATTATGTAATAATGCTGAATTGGAATTTGAAGACTCCCTCGTTGATATGCAGGCTTTGTGGAGTAAGATAAGAAATGAGCATCCTAATTTCTTAATTGATTCTTCTGAGCATTACAAACCTATTAACCAAATAGTTAATGCAATAATGAAGTTATTAAAAAACATAAATGATATTCGTAATAGCCAAAGTTTTTCTCACCCTAACGAGGAAATTATTGAGGAGAAGGAGGCGCAACTCGTCATAAATCTTACTAGAGTAGTGCTTCAGTACATTGACAATAAAGTATCTAAATGAAGTCCAAAAGATCCTGGAAACTATTAAAATATTAAGTATAACTTGTGCTCATATAATCTAGTTAATTAAGCAGGGAACAAATTTACAAAATGAAGGATAGTGAGAATATGAATGATGGCACCTTTTATGTAATAAATATTTTGGATGGAAATAGTTATATAGAGCTTAATTTAGATGATTTTGTAGCGTTTGATATAGCTACTGCCGATATAGATTCTTCAAATAATTTTCTACATAAATTATGGGAGAATTTTAATAATAAATTTAGCCCCGAAGGAATGTCTCATTGTCCATGGGCATACTTTCCAGAAAAATATTTGTTTAAGAAAGTTAGCTTTACCTATTTTGGCTCTATAAGAACATCAGTTGGATATATACATGCAGGGGTTTCATATAAAAAAAGAGGAACTATTGAAAAATTATATTTATTCTCAGCTGATATGAATTTAAATACAGATGGAATTTTCTCTATCTTAAAAAAACTCGTAAAAGATGCCATAGAGAATAATGATACTATGAAAAATTACTATATACATTGTGAAATTTCTTCCCAATTTACTAAAGATAATGTCTTGATTGAGAGTTATAAAGGAAAAAACTTTATCATCGATATTTCTAATGAACGAAATAAATTAATTTTTCAAATTTCAGCACTTAATCATACAGACGCAATGAACTTAGCGCTAAAAAAGGTTGATTTTATTTTAGAATTCCTATCAATTGAGACAAATGCTTTATTTGAGTATAGTGAATTGGAGTTTTGTGGAGAATTTACAAAACAAATGAACACTAAATTAAAGAGTTTATTTCAAAATAATTATATTTGGAATAATGAAATAGATAAAAATCTATTCATAGATTTTTATCCAATAGTGAATGAAAAGCTGTTACTTTCTAAAGAGGCCATAAAGATGATTGATAAAATATTAACTGGTGAACCGCAATCCGATGATTTATTTTATGTATTTTTAAAAAGTTGCTATCATTTTAGGAATAGTTTGCGGAATGAACTTTATATACAAAATGAGACGTTAATAGTAAATGATTTATATGTATTAACAAAAGAAAAAATAGAAAATAACATTAAAACAATTATTGATGGAACTGTGACAGGTTACTTATCATCCATAGAAACAGTGACTTCAAATATTTCCATATCAAATATTGAAAAATGCATCTCTTGTGGTCAGTTAAAGTACAGTATAACTAATCGTATCAAAACTTTTATAGATAGATATCTACAAGAAGGGTATGGTGATATATTTAAAAAAATATATCACTTAAGATCTCTATACTTACACACTGGTGAATCATGCGCAAGTAAATATATTCCACCTGTTAGACCTTTATTAGATAAAGAAACAGGTACTGGTGCTGTAGACTATAATGGTATATCTGTAAGTTTGAATGGTAGAAGTTTTTCTTTTAGTATTGTTAATATACGCGAGTGGGTTAGTTACAGTTTAAGAAATTATTATAAGCAAGAATTATCTATAGTGTAGTAATAAACTATATCTTTTACGTACTGATAGGTTTATAATCAGGATGTTTTTGAAAACATCGATA
Organism: Bacillus sp. AY2-1; assembly: GCF_008368965.1. NCBI lineage: Bacteria > Bacillati > Bacillota > Bacilli > Caryophanales > Bacillaceae > Bacillus > Bacillus sp. AY2-1. The sequence continues at coordinate 3,484 of NZ_QPEL01000306.1, forward strand.
ACTGGATAAATTGTATATATATTATTATTTAGCGAACAAATGAGCATTCATACTTTTTATATCAGCTCTTGTTATTATTGTTATACCTATATTATATAATTTTTAAC
>NZ_QPEL01000307.1:0-3042 GCF_008368965.1 Bacillus sp. AY2-1
GTTGATAGGCAGTGGTGGTGCTTCTATCAAATTCTAAAAATTTGAGATAGACTATTAGTATTTTTGTACTTGAGGCAAAGCTAGGTTTCCTTTTCGTTTAAATAATCAACGAAATCTTCTTAATAACATGTGATTTCCAGCAAGGTTAGGCTTTAATTTCTGGCAAGTTTATATGTAATCTTTTTTTTATTAAGAGAGCTATAATATATTTGCTATCCTCTTAAACATTTCCATTATTACAAAGTAAAAAACGTTATTTTTTCTATATAGGCTAAATAGAAAGGGAGGGCGCTTTTTTATAAATTTCTCGATTGTATCATCTTATAACATTCGAGTAACAAAAAATTGTTTGTTACTCGAATTTATTTTGATATGTAAAGAGTTGAAATTTACCTTTGTACAGACGTTCTTTCTAGCGAGATGATATAAATTTCTGTAATATAAGCTTCTATTTTTTAGTTGCAGATAATATCTTATAACGGTGTCTCAAATAACAACAGCCATAAGAAGTGAATTCAATATACGTATATTTAAGTATCCGGAAAAAGTAAAATATAATTTATGTTAAAAGAAGGGTGGTAACTTTAAAAATGGAACATGAAACAAATTTACTGGAGTTAGAGTTAAAAACACTTTTAATTGCAAATATAAATGATCCTGAGACATTATTAAAGCTAGGTGAGATTTACTACTCTAGTGGGCGACTATATTTAGCAGCAAATTATTTATCCTATGTCATGAAAATGACTAACAATATTGATTTATCCAACAAAGCAAATCAATTATTGTTTTTAGCAGAACATGCAATCCAGATTAACAATAATGATAATATGCAGTCTACTTCTGGTTTTTTAGATACACTTTTAATGGAACTTCTTAATTGCTTAAAGAACCATTATTACTATAATATCGATATACAGTTATTTGAACTTATGCATGTTCGTCCCACCATTGATTCAATTGTTGTAAATATCCATAATGAAAAAGAAGAAATTATGAAGCACCTACAAGGACTTGAAGAACTATACTTCAATTTGAGCGACCCCTTTTCCAAAGAGTTATTAATCAAACTCTTGGCATTTCGATTATTAGGAAATCATAAAGTCAAGTTGCCTTTAAATACTCTTGATTATTGGAATCAGAGAAAATCTATTCAAAATCTCATCCATTCTACAGAAACACTTCAAACTAATTATCATAACTGGACGCTACAATTGTTTGAGTTAACTCCCTTAAAGTATAAGTTGCAATTATTTTATGTTCCGATGGGAATTAGTGCGACTTTTTTAGATAAGCAGTATGAATATAATAAAATTTCACCCGCAATAAAAGTAAAAGAAGGAGACATCGTTATTGACGCAGGTGGATGTTTTGGGGATACTGCGCTTTATTTCGCTCATGAAGTAGGAGAAACGGGCCATGTTTATACAATTGAATTTATCCCAAGCAATTTAGAAATTATGTCTAAAAACATCAATTTAAATGAAACACTTCAAAAGCATATTACAATTGTTAAACACCCTCTTTGGAATGATTCAAATACTTTGCTATATTATAAAGATCAAGGTGCTGCAAGTTTTGTTTCATTTTCTGAAGAATCAGGTGTTACAGATAAAGTTAGTACCATCACCATAGATAATATGGTAATAGAACAAAAACTTCATAAATTGGATTTTATTAAAATGGATATTGAAGGTGCTGAAATGAATGCATTAAAAGGCGCTATCCATTCTATAACTACATTCCGCCCTACGCTTGCTATTGCGATTTATCATCAAATCAGTGATTTTGTTAATGTTATGAAATTTATTAATGATTTAAAATTGGGATATCAATTTTATTTAGGCCACTATACTATCTATGCTCAAGAAACAATTTTATTTGCGGTTGCAAGAGAGAAGATGGAAGTGAGTGGTTAAAAATGAAAAATAAATCTCAAAGACGTCTTGCGGTAATTGATACCAAATTCCCTTGGAAGTTAAGTGGATTTCGTTATTGGGAGAATTACCAAATCTATAAAGAACGACCCGATACTCTTTTCTTTGCTACTGAGGTATATACAGATGATTTCCCGACCAAAGTTTATGATTTTCAATTATTCAATAAGATAGCGAAAGAAGAAGGAATTACCGAGATATATTGTGTTTTTTTAAATTTCGTGTTGAGTTTATTAGGTATTTGTTATCTACCTGACGGAACACAAATGCCAGGAGCAAATCCTAAACTTGATATAGCTACTTTTTTAATGGAAAATCATATTGACCTTCACACTACAGTATATCCAGGAGGGGGATTAGATCCTTATACTTCTGTTGAATTTTTAAATATAGTATCTAAACATTGTAAAACAGTATTCTCTAGTGCAAATGAAGTATTAAATACTATCCCAAATAGTATTTATGTTCCAGGAGTGATTAATACAGATTTTTATCATTACAATCAAAAGGTTATTTCTAAGCCAATACAGATAATATTTGTGGCTCACAATGCAGAAAGAAAAGGATTTCCTTTATTAGCGCAAGCGTTTAATAAGCTTGATAATCAATTTCATTTACATATTGTAGGAAACTGGGAAGATAGTTTATATCTATTAACAAACAAGAATTATACTTTTTGGGGCATATTAGATTTCGAAAAACTAAAACACTTATATGAACAATCTCATATATTTATTTGTTGTAGTACAAAAGATAACTTTGCTATTGATGGATTTCCAACTACTGCTGCAGCTGATGCAATGGCGACAGGGTGTATCTTAGTTTCAACGAATCACCGAAACGATGATCGTATACTTAAACATGGTGAAGACTATCTGCAGATAGAAGAAGATAGCAATTCCATATTAAACAACTTATTATGGATTAAGATGAATTTCGAAAAATCATTAGAGATTGGAAAAAGTGGTTCATTTAAAATGGATAAATATTTTAACTATAAAACAAATGTAAATTTCAAGTTATCTCATATATTTTATGTTTAATGACAATAAAGTTGTTGAATTGATAATAAAGTCATTTAAAAAATAATAAAGTTGTTTAAAAA
>NZ_QPEL01000308.1:0-2540 GCF_008368965.1 Bacillus sp. AY2-1
ATTATACTTTTCGCTTTCCTATTTGGTATTCAATATCTTATTACAGTATTAGCATGGAAGAAATCAAATAAAATTTAATAAGTATAGACGAAAAAGCTTATCTTTTAGTACTTAATGATAAGCTTTTTATTATTTTTTCATCTTTTTTCGTTTTGGGGTACAATGAATTTCTTAGCTTGATAGCGATGTGTCCTAACCTCTCTTCTTTTACTATATCAATGTAGAGACTAACAGAGGAATTCTCAACAGTTTGTAAGAAACATTTTAGGGTAAATATTTGATTCCACTTTATTTTAAATCTACATTAATTGTTCTTTTTATCTACAATTTCAACACTCATTGAACTAAACCATATATGACCAGTACCTTTTAAAGACACTCCTACTGATAATGTTTCTATATTTTTAGGTACATCTAAAATCACAAAATATTCTTTCCACGAATTTTCCACACTTAAAGAATTAGAATGTATATGATAAACCTCCCAGAGATCTTTTCCCTGTTGCTCAGCCCTAATCCATAAACCAGCATATTCTTTAACTGACTTTGTCATTATCATCCCTGAAAATTTAACCCTTTCACCTACATATAGATGTTTATCCAAAAAACAGTATGATGTACCATATCCTTCGTGATTTTCTAAAGAATACAAGTTTTTTGAAACTTCATTTGTATATTTCACATTAATATCATTATATAAAATATAATTACCCGGATTCCGTCCACCTAATATCCATTCTGTCACTTTACTAGTCTTCATTATTATACCGCCTATTCATTTATTTAATTTCATTAATCAACTTAATCTAATTTGAATTATACTCATAACTACTATGTTTTTTTTGATAATTTTTGCTAAATGCCATCACAACCAACAACTTCTATATTTAAGCATAACAGTCGTTGATTTATTAATAACAAATAAGCCCCAAAAGATTATCTGGGACTTTTTTTTCTTCTATTCTTTTTTATATATCCATAAATACTATCCATAACAAATTCTTCGTTTTTCTTCCAACACTCTTCCGCTTCCTCTAATGTACAAATTTTTATTAATTCATTAATAGCAGTATCTTTTACTAAGAATGTGGCTACAGTACCTGTAGATTTTGAGTATTTGGCTATTACTGCATCTATAATATTATCCATTTCCAAAGAAAAACTTCCTTGAATATCTTGTTTTAGCATTGTGGTTTCGGATAGTTCTTTTAATCGGGAATTAAGCATGAATTCTACATAACCCATTGGCGAATCTATATCTACACGGAAGCGGATATCATCAATAATTTCTAAAACCAATTCCTCATGTTTTTTCCATTTTTCTAATACTGTAGGATATACTTTCCCTTTACATCGCTCTTCAAAACGTTTAATTTTCTGTTCAAATGTATTTGGTTGCTGAAATTCATCTAATTTTTTTTCAAAATGAGCTAAATCCGTGTCCTTTCTTTTTTGACTACGTATGATAAATCTAATTTTTTGTACCTTCCTACCTAACTTAATTTCTTCAAATTCAAAAGATATATCAGTTTTTTGATTTAATTCTTTTTGGGAAGGTTTCAATACACGCTGTTTAAAATTCGCATAATTAGGATATACATCAATTGCATCTAAGTAATATCTTAGATTCTCAAGGCTAATTGTCCGCTCTTTTATATGTTCATATTGTTTTAATAACTCATAAATTCGGATAGCGTATGTACTTTTTAATTTAACAACATTAGCCAATCTATAACTTGTAAATTTACTACTTAATTCTAATAAGAATGGCTTCAATAATGGATCAAAACGCAGATCAATTGTCCCTTTATTTTTGTTATAAATTGCTGAAGAAAGCCAAGAGACTTGTATTAACTCTTCTCCTATCCTAATTTCAATTACTTTAGACACTAATTCCTTTGTAATTTTACTTAGCTCAGTATATTTCGTTGACCCACTTAGGCCAAGTAAATCATGAAATTGTTTAATTGGAAATGTATATGTTTTAAAATCCCGATCACTTGGTTCAATATTACTTGCCAAGCAAAGCAGCATCTTTTGTTCTACTAAATTCAAACGTGAATTTGCTTCAATTAAAGTATTAGATTTCGAAACAATATTATTCTCTTTAATCTGCAAATCTTGTTTTAGAGACATATCTACATACGTCCTTTCCTTACCAGCTTTATTGCTACAATAACTATAACAAATATACCTCTTTTGTTATAGTTAATTTTTAATAACCTAATTTTTGGTTTTCCTTAAATGCTTTCTAATTTTCATAAAGGAATTCAGATTAATTTCATTTAAAACATATAATATAGTTATGTAAATAAGTTTTGAAAGGCTATATTTTAAAAATATCTTAATCAAATACTAACAAATATGGCTCATCGTATACATAACCAAATTTGTTATCTTTAAAACCATTTTCGTTATAATAAAGAAACCAAATTTGTTACCATTAAAACCATTTTCGTTATAATAAAGAAACCAAATTTGTTACCATTAAAACCATTTTTGTTATAGCTAGAACCAGATTTGTTATCTTTAAAACCATT
>NZ_QPEL01000309.1:0-1380 GCF_008368965.1 Bacillus sp. AY2-1
AAAATAAGGGGTCATATTTTTAATATACTTGTTCCTGAATTAATAATAGATTAATTTCTGCGGAGGTACTAGTACTTAATATTAAGAGAAATTAGCCGCAGCTTACTAATATAATTATAGATACACCTATGTACTTATAGAATAAATGCAGAGTCTTTATAAGCATGGAAAAATTGCAGTTTCAATTGAATTTTTTAATTATAGATACACCTATGTACTTATAGAATAAATGCAGAGTCTTTATAAGCATGGAAAAATTGCAGTTTCAATTGAAACTGCAATTTTTAATTCATCCTTGCCATTATAGGGGAGGGGATTTGAAGTGTGCTAAGATAAAGTCATTTTAGTAAATTTGCTTCATTTTAAAATAAGTTTGAATGAAGGAGACAATTTGCTAAATACACTATGTTGTTCATTTCCTTCTTGATTCATACCTGCCTGATAAGATGTAAATCCTTTATACGTTTTTCTTTTCCATTGCCATAAGCCATTACTTTGATCGAATTCACCATAGTAATGATTGTAATCCAGTTTGTTCCCAGTGTTTTTATTAAAATTATTGCTAATAAAAATACGGCTATTACTTGCATAGATTTGGTTATTGGTAATTACATTGTTGCGGGTATCATAATTTAATTCGATTTGGCCACTCTCTTGATCTTTTGTATCATTTTTATAAATCACATTGTTTGTAATCGTGTTATTTTCAGCATATCCTTGCTGACTATCATATCCACCAATTGCAATGCCACTCATAATATTATTGGATATTGTATTGTCTCTAACGATAATTTGGCTTGCGCTTTTTCCTGCATGTTCGCTGGCTACTTCAATACCAAGGTCGTTTTCATAGCTTTGATTTTGCACAATGATAATTTCCTTCCCACCATCCACGTAAATACCATCAGCGGAATATTCATTATAACTAGTATTATTGATGGATGAATTGTGATGGACAATGTTATTACGAACAACTCCATTCTGTGCTTGATCTAAAGCAGCTACTGGAGATACGCCTTCATGTCCAATCAGAACAATTCCAATGTTGTTGTTATCATGTACTTTGTTATTGGTAACTTCAAAGGAATCTACATTCCCATTCACAGCAATTGCCTCACTCAATCCTAATTTCAAATTTGCTACTTCGTTATTATCGATGACAATATGATTTAAATTATTTTGTGCACTAGATGAAGTACCGTATACAGCAATACCGTGTGCGTTTCCATCCTGTACATTCGCTTCAATGTGATGGATATAATTATTTCTAATATCAATGTAACTTCCTGTTCCAGTGATATAAATACCAATAGGGGTTTCGTTAACTTTCGTTGATTTTAAATTACGAAATTCTAATCCTTTTACTTGAATATAATTTTT
>NZ_QPEL01000031.1:0-142002 GCF_008368965.1 Bacillus sp. AY2-1
CAACTAATAATCAGTGGGGAAGGAACAAAACCCCACTGATTAAAGTTTCACTTTATTAAAAATATACAACTTTTACAAAGTCTGTATCGAAACCATAGTATACTATAGTAGATATATTTATAAAAAATAATCGAAAATGAAATAAAGGGGTAAAAATATGAATTATGTGCTAATAGGTGCGGTTTTAATATTATTAGCTGTAGTATTTGTGCTGTTTTATAAAAATAAACAGTTAGAATCAGAGAGTCAGCAAGTAGAATTTGAAAAGAAACAAGCGATTGAAACGTATAAAAATGAAATTGCAGCTACGGTGATAGAGCATACAGAACAACAAAATAATTTGAAAAATATGGAACAGAAAAAATACAATGATTTACAAGTAAGTGCAAATAGAGAAATTGAAAATATGCGTATGATGAAAAATCAATTAGCTGTGCAGCATAGTAAAGAACGTAGTGAAATACAAAATAAACATAATAATGAAATACATATGTTTCAAAAATTAATTGCAAATTTACGAGAATATACTAAAAACGGCGCTGAAATGAATACGTACGAAACATTACATTATATGAAGCGAGGATTCATAGAGCAAGGCATCATATTAGATGCTGAAATTCAAATCATGCCGAATGTTTTTATTAAAAATAATAGTGAAATAAACGATAATCGAATCCATCATCTCATCTTGTGCAAAACTGGTATTTATCTACTTGAGACGAAAGAATGGGAAGAGAAATTAGTTCATGGTTTAACGAAAGAAAATGCTGGTATATATTCATTTATGATTGATGAAATGGGTAAGTATCAACAAGAAGTTGAAAAAGAAGAGACATTTGAATATATAGTAGGTAAAGATTCGTCAACTATACAAGTGAAAAATGAAGGGAATCCAGTATATAAGGCGAAGAAACTATCTCAAATTTTATACAATTGTTTGAAAGAAATGCAGACTAATAGTATAAAAGAAAAGGTAAAACCAGTTGTATATTTTTATAATGAAAATGGAAAAGAAATAATAGATCTTTCTAGTGAGGAAACACCTAGATTAAAAGATCGGGAGCAAATTGTAACGTTCTTCAGAAATGAAATCTTAGCAGGGAAAATAGTATATACAGTGCAAGAATTAGAACAGATTCGAGAAATGATTAGCAGGATGAATTATATAGTGAGTTAAAAGGGGGGATCTTTCTGAGCGCTATGCTACGTGGCATTTTGTATGTCTATTTTTGTTTGTATATAGTAATGTACATTCTATTTATATTCGTCATCGATATGATCCATATGCCCTTAAGTGTAAGGAGCATTTTTGTAGTATTCATACCATTTGTTTTATTAGTCATGGTTCAAAGGGTTATTTTATATGCTTCTAAAAATCGTAATGAAGAAAAGAAGCAAATGTCTGGGGTTTTAATAGTAGCACTCATACCATTAATAGTATGCACTGTACAACTAAGTGTAAATGAATATACGTCAAAGTTTAATCAAAATAGATGGTTAAATCATGCAGAGAAACGGATACATATGGTAGATGATCTATTACAAAAATATAAATTAATAGGGAAATCAAATGAAGAAATTACACAATTGTTAGGCGCTTCAACGGACACGAGAAGTGGGGAAGAAGGAGTTATCACTTTGTATTATCTTGGGACTGAACGTGGCTTTATTCCAATAGATAGCGAACAGCTTGTTTTCCAATTTGATAGAGATGGAAAAGTCATGGAATATACGGTGCATAAAGATTAAAGAAATGTAGAGGGAAGCTATATGTTATAGCTTCTTTTTTATTTTTCAATATGTCACGGAAGGGGGAGAAGGTTTTTGAGTGGAATAAGGAATGAAAGCGGAGGTGATGCATATATATAGATGCATTGGGTGATTATTAGTCCGATTGGTGAGGGGTAATAATTAATAAGTACGGACAAAACCCCCACTGATTAAAGTTTCATTTTATCATATTGTATAAATGAAAAGGAGGTAAGACGGTGAAAGCAATCCCGACTGATGTCCTGAGTAAAGAATTGATGGAAAGAGAAGGAGTTATCTCTATTACAGTAAAGGAATTTGAAAAGATAGAAGTAGCTGGAGTGGTGGTCGCTGGTCCAGCAGTTATTTTGATTAATCAAGATTAAGTACATATCATTGAAATAAAAAGCATCCGTCTAGGATGCTTTTTATTTGTATGTAAGGATAAATATGATGGATAATTGTGTTACTGGAGGGAAAGTCTGTGGCAATTATTATAACAATGTTAGTAATGGGTATTTTATTAGGATTTGTTGGAGCTGGAGGAGCTGGGTTTATTATCGCGATACTCACTTTAGTATTCCAAATTCCTATTCATGTTGCTCTTGCAACATCTTTAACTGCAATGGCATTTACGACATTATCAGGTGTTGTAAGTCATTACCGTGAAGGCAATGTTGCACTTATTATAGGCGGCATTGTTGGGGGATTTGGCGCAATTGGCTCTTATATTGGTTCTAAATTTGGTTCACTTATACCAGCACATCTTCTTCATTGGTTTACAGCTGGGATGTTATTTTTATCGGCAATTTTTATGTTTATTAAATTAATTATGTTCCAAAAAAAAGAACAGTCGTCTTTATATAAACATAAAGAGTTTTCCGTGAACTACTTGTTGAAATGTGTATGCCTTGGATTAGTTACTGGAATGATGGCTGGTTCATTTGGGATTGGTTCTGCACCGTTTATTCAACTTGGATTAATGGTTCTATTGGGACTTACGATTCAGCAATCTGTAGGGACAACAATGCTTGTTATATTACCGATTGCAATTGGAGGCGGGCTAGGATATAGTTCGGAAGGATATTTAGATTATATATTGTTATTGCAAGTATTGATTGGGACCATGTTAGGGGCATACATTGGTGCGAAGTTTACAAATTATGCACCGCGAACGCTTTTGAGGTTTTCGATGATTATGACACCGGTTTTAGCTGGATGTATGCTATTGATGGAATAAAGTGAAATTATAATCAGCAGGGGGTTACTGCCTACAAATAGCGGGATAAAATTAATATAGCAAACTATTAATATATTTTACGAATGAATTATATAGGTAATTCATATTTCCCATATAAAAGGATTTGTTTTAATATTATGAGTGTAAAGTTCGAGTATTCGAAGTACTACTTGAATTATATCCCTATCCCTTTTCTAAAAATGCGAACAAGTTTTGCCCTATTCTATTCAATAGTTAATTGCATAGAAATATATTGTTCGATGACCATTATGGAACGTACATAATGGGAAAATCCCGATCCTTAAAGAGGATGCCCCTAATCTTCATGTGAAAATATGATCGGATATGAAAGCTGACCAATTTATGGTCAGCTTTCTTTTTGTTCGAAAATTATTTCTTCTTTAATTTCTGTTTGCAATAATACAGTTTTTCCGAAGCGACGTTTGCATTCCGCGCGCACTTTTTCAAGGGCTAGTAGCTGAGTAGTGGCGGGAACTGTGACAATAGCTTGGCGAGGTTTTCGATTTTCTTCACAAAAGACACATTCCACAACATAATTAGAAATCATATTTTCATCCTTCCAGTTTTAATTTCTAAGAAGGGATTGTCTATGAAGTTGATGTAACTTTTCGTCGTTGTTTTATTATTTTCCTCTTTTTTTCAAGGGGAAAATAATAAAGAAGGCGAATTTTAGTAGGGGAGGGATGTTTATGGAGAGATGGATAGGTAGTGCAGCGGTATGTGTAAATGAAAAAAATGAAGTTTTAATGGTATTGCAGGGCAAAGAGGGAGAAGAAAAAAGGTGGTCTGTCCCAAGTGGAGGACTTGAAAAGGGAGAGACACTAGAAGAATGTTGTATCAGGGAAGTTTGGGAAGAAACGGGTTACAATGTGGAAGTTGTAAATAAAATATATGAAAAAGAGGGTATTACATACGGAATTCCAGTGTATGTCCATTATTATTTTGTTAAACAAATAGGCGGTAATATGAAAATCCAAGATCCTGATGAGTTAATACATGAAATTGCTTGGAAAGGGATACATGAAGTTGAACAATTGTGTTTAGCTTTTCCAGAGGATTATGAATTGCTGTGCCAATATATAAATAAAGAAGCAAGTATGTAAATACTTGCTTCTTTAATGTATCCAAGACAAGAAAAGCGGAACGATAACCAAACTAGCGCCTGCTGTTAAAAGCATGGATAAACTTGCAATTGTTCCTTCCACAGGACCGATTTCGAATGCTTTTGATGTACCGGTTCCATTTGCGCTCGTTCCTAACATAATACCTTTTGCGATTGCTGTTTTAATACGGCAAATACGTATGAGAGAAGGACCGAGCAATGCTCCTGTTAAGGCAGTTAAAACGACAAATACAGCAGTTAATTGTGACATACCACCAATCATTTCTGAAATAGCCATTGCGATTGGTGTTGTTACGATATGTGGCGCTAAACTATGTTCTAGTGATGAATCAATTTGAAAATAATTTGCTAGTAGTGCTGAAGTAATGACTGATAAAAACGAACCGACAATGACATTAAGTAAGATAGCCATTCCATGTTTCTTTAATAAATCAAAGTATTTATAGATTGGCCATGCAAAAGCAACTGTTGCGGGTTTTAATAATTCAGTTAACCAGTGACCACCAGATTCATATGTTTCATAAGGTGTATCTAATCCGAGCAATAAAGCAATTAAAATAATGGGACAGACGAGAAGAGGAGAAAGTAGACTCCAATTCCAACGTTGATACATTTTTTTTGATATCCAATATGTGAATAGTGTTAATAGTAAACAAAGAAATCCAATCATTGCGTTGATCCTTTCCGCTTTAGTAGCAATTCTGTTAAAAGTCCTGTAACTAAGGTAACGCAAAGAGTGCTAATCATAATAATTAAAATGAGATCGATTCCATATTGTGTTAGTGTATCTCTGTAACGTATGACAGCGACTGCAGAAGGGATGAAAAATAAAATAAGTTCTTTTAATAAAAAATCTGCTCCGTCCTGTATCCATTCTTTTTTAACTAGGTTAAATTTTAATGAAATTAATAATAAAAAAATACCGATTATACTTCCTGGAACTGGGAGGTGTGCCTGTTTTGCAATCCATTCACCTGTCCAAGCGAAACAAAATAGTAACAAAATTTGTCCGCTTAACTTCCACCATTTCATACAGTAACCACCTCTTTCTTTTTTTACATAAAAATTGTAAAAAAGAATTAACAATTTCTACTATACGTTCATTCAAAATATTTGTCTAATATATAAATTATATGTTATTAATATATTAGACATATTAATCGAAAGTGAAAAGGGTGTCCAAAAATGGAATTACGGCATTTGCAATATTTTGTTGTTGTGGCAGAAGAGTTACACTTTGGACGGGCGGCTGCTCGTTTACAAATGACACAGCCACCACTTAGTCAACAAATACAGCAATTAGAAAAAGAAATGGGAGTTACATTATTTTCAAGAACGAAAAGAAAGGTTGAACTAACAGAAGCAGGAGAAATGTTTTTAAAAGAAGTAAAAAAAGCGTTTGAACAAATTGAAAAAGCAGTAGAAGTTGCACAAAGTGCGCAAAGGGGAGAAGTGGGATCACTTTCAATTGGTTTTGTAGGTGCAGCGATATACGATATTTTACCATCAATTGTTAGGGAATATAGAAAGAAATTTCCGAGAGTGTCTGTTGCATTACATGAATTGTCAACACCAGATCAAGTTCATGCACTTCATGATAACCGTATTGATATTGGCTTTTTACGTCCGCCAATTCCAACACAATTATTAGAATTAGAGCCAATTCAAAGGCTTTCTTGTACGTTATGTTTACCGAAGGCACATCCACTTGCTGAAAAGGATGAAATACATATTGAAGATTTAAGAGACGAACCGTTTGTATTTATTACAAGGCCCGTATGGCCAGCGTTATACGATACAATTTTATCACTTTGCCGTGATGTAGGGTTTAGTCCACATATTGTACAAGAAGCGACGGAATATCAAACAGTTATGGGGCTTGTAGCGGCGGGAATTGGAATTACAGTAATACCCGTGTCGGCAAATAAGTTATATAAAACAGAAGTTGTATATAAAGAGTTATATGATTCTAATTTTGTTGCAGAAATGTCAGTGGCTTACAAAAAAATGAATAGTAATCCAGAGCTACTAGAGTTTTTAAAAATTGCAAGAGAGAAGAAAAGAATAGAAGTAGAAGATGAGTAATAGTAGTAACAGAAAATGGATTTAATTCAGATCCATAAAAGTACACCTTATTAAACAATAAAGCGGAAATGCAACTTAAGTTGCATTTCCGCTTTATTGTTCTTTTTTTAGCTCGATACTAAATAGATAAACGTGTTCATTTTCTTTTAAGAGTAGATCAATGCCTGTTTCTTCATCAATGATAGGAACGATTACAGTTTCTTTACTGGTTTGGATTACAGCAGCTAAAATCGTTTTTTGATTGTATTTTAAATTTTTTATAGATTGGATTGTAGTAGTTGCAGAGCTATTTACGATTGGTGGCGCTTCTTCAGGAACAAGTGTTGCACCACCATTAATATTAATATACCATTGCCCTTTTTCTGGTACATCTTCATTAAAGTAGGGGTATGGCGATATGAAAGAGAGTTTTATTTTCTTTTCTAGAAAATGTGAGGTAGCAATGTAAGCAATTTCTTTTGTTTTTTTACCATTGTTATAATAATCAATTGTAGCATTTATTCCATCTTTATCATTTTTAAGCGTAACGTTATAAAACATGCTATTTCCTTCTTGAAAAGGAGTCATTTGTAAAATAGAAGCTTGCTCTTTTGTTAATTTGTATGGCTCAACAGTGGCAACTTCATTGTTTATTAGTTGGCTACAACTTGTGAGTAATAATAAAGACAAGATTGATAGTAATTTTATACGCATGCAATCTCCTCCTTTTTACAATTATATTCTAAATGTGATTTTTTTATCATTTCGTTTTCTAGGACTAAAGACTTAGAAGAAATTCCGATTGTAGTGCGATGTTTAAAATGTCATATTTTTATACACTAGTAGTATAGAATGCGTATGTAATAAGGTAGGGGAAGAATTTTATGTCTTTATGTCGGTTAGCGAGAAAAAATATTAGAACATTTGCTACCAAAAGGATGAAGCAATTTATTTGGATTGCTATGAGTACTATGATTTTGTTTTTTATGATATCGTTACAATTTAATGAAGGAGCTATTTTGAAAGTAGGGGATACATTTGTATTTCAAATGTATTTTTACACACTGTTTATTGTACTAATTTTCATATGTATTTTTACTACATATAAAATGATGTCCTCCTTTTTGCTAGTGAGGAGAGAGGAGTTTACATCTTATGTAGCAGAAAATATAAAAAGAAAAGAAGTACTATGTTTATTATGTCAGGAGCAATTATTCATTTATGGAGCAGCATTTGTTTTCGGATTAATTAATGGGATGCTATTTTTGAAATTATTTACGGTTATCTTTATGAAAATCGCAGGGATACAAGGAGTAAATAGTGCGCCAATTACAATATATGCAATAGTAGTAGTGAGTATAATTATGATTGTTATCCTTCTATTATCGATGGTGCAATGTTTTCGATTTGTTCAAAGTTTACAAGATAAAAATTCGTTGCATTTCAAGAAAAAGGCATGAGAAATCATGCCTTTTTCTTGAAATGCCTTTTGAGAGGACTCCCACCTCTAAACGTAAATGAAGGTGGTGAGGTGAATCGAAAGAAATATTTTATTTTCAAGAAAAACAGAAACGTACGTTCTTTTTTGCTATAATATCCTTAACAAGGAGGTGAATAAAATGACAAAGGAAAATCCATCAAACTATAAAACTCTTCAAATTTGGATTAAAAAAGGGCATCGTATGTATTCTTATTTTCAAGAATGTTGTCATAACGCTAAGAATATGTATAACACCACAAACTTTTATATACGCCAGGTGTACACTGGATTAACACAAGAAAAAGAGTTGCAGCCTTTGCAAAAAGAAGTTCTGGATAATATTCATAAAAATATTGATAAGATGAATGACACACAACTTCTTGCCTATCGGAAGAAATTGGAAAAAGAGAAATTAAAGCCTAAAGAAGAACAGAAAGAGATTACATGTAATTTGTTTTCAGAACCTAATTTTGAAAAACCTTATGTAGATTACAACTTTCTAGATGCACTATTTAAGGCTATGATTCAAAATGATTATCGAGCTTTGCCTACGCAATGTAGCCAGTCAATCATGAAGGGTTTGTTCCAAAATTGGAAATCTTTTTTTGCTAGTTTAAAAGACTATAAAAAGAATCCAAACAAATATGCTGGAACGCCTAGGATTCCAAAGTATATTCGTTCTTCTGAAAAAGAGATTCTGTATACAAACCAAGATTGTATCATTAAAAACGGTAGATTTTTAAAGTTTCCAAAGACGAAATTACAATTAAATATTGGGAAACTAGGTTTCACTGAAGGTAAACTGAAACAAGTTCGTGTGATTCCAAAATACAATGAATATGTAGTGGAATTGGTAATTGATGTTCCTTCTGAACAACAAATGATTGAAGAGAATGCTCGTTATATGAGTATTGATTTAGGGATTGATAACCTTGCAACCATCGTAACAAACACAGGTATGAAACCTGTCCTTGTTAAGGGCAAACATGTCAAAAGCATAAATCAATATTACAACAAAATGAAGAGTCATTTTACAAGCATTCTTAGAAATGGAAAACAAACGAATGAAGGACCTTTTACTTCTAAAAGGATAGAAAAACTTCATCAAAAACGTTACTTGAAAATAAAAGACGTCTTCCATAAAGTTAGTCACCATATCGTAAAACTAGCTCAAGAAGAAGAAGTTTGTAAAATCGTTATTGGTCAAAACAAAAGTTGGAAACAAGAAACGAATATGGGAAAAAGAAATAACCAATCGTTTTGTCATATCCCGCACAATTTACTGATTCAAATGATTACATACAAAGCAAATGCTGTAGGCATTCAAGTTGTTGTAACTGAAGAATCATATACATCGAAAGCAAGTTTTCTGGATAACGACTTCATTCCAACGTATGGAGAAAATGACCAAAATACAACTTTTTCAGGAAAACGAATAGAGCGCGGCATATATCGTTCAGCAAATAAAACTTTAATTAATGCTGATGTAAATGCTGCGGCTAACATTTTACGAAAAGTAATCCCAAATGCATGGACAAATGGGATAGAGGGGTTAGGCGTGAAACAGCTCGCTAATGTGTTAACTCCTCTGACGTTAATCGTCCGTTAGGTCGAAACGTTAGAAACCCCCACTTCAAGCTTTGCTAAGTGGGGGAGTGTTCATTTTACACATAAAAATAATCATGTTACAGTGAAAAGACCTGACAAAGAATGGGAAGGAAAGGTTGTATAGAATGACAAATGAACAATCAATTGTAAAAGTCGATCGGTTAACGAAGCGAATTGGCTCAAAGACACTTGTACAAAATATTAGTTTTGAAGTGAAAAAAGGCGAGGTTGTCGGTTTACTCGGACCAAACGGTGCTGGAAAAACGACTTTAATGAGAATGATGGTTGGTATGATCCGTATGACAGAAGGTGAAGTATGGATTGATGGTCAATCTGTGAAACAGCAATTTGAAAAAACCGCTGCGAAAATTGGGGCGGTAATTGAGACACCCGAATTTTATCCTTTTTTGAGCGGGTATGAAAATTTAACATATTTCGGACGAATGAATGGTAATGTGACCGAAGAACGTATCGATGAAGTAGTGAAATTGTTAGGAATGGGACAAGTAATTAATCGTAAAGTAAAAGCATATTCACTTGGCATGAGACAACGTTTAGGAATCGCTCAGGCGCTTATTCACGATCCGGATGTGTTGGTACTAGATGAACCGACGAATGGATTAGACCCTAGTGGAATACATGAAATGAGAATGTACATAAAAAAAATTGCACATGAACAAGGAAAAGCTGTACTTGTATCGAGTCACTTACTTTCAGAAGTTGAATTAATGTGTGACAGAGTTATCATTATTCAGCACGGGGAATATGTGGCTACGCAAAACATTCAGCATAGTCAAAGTGAAGAGATGGAGACGATCCGTATACGTGTAGATGATGCGAATAAAGCAGCGGAAATGTTAGGGCATGATGTTTTAGTAAAAGATAATGAATTAATTATTAACGTAAAAGATGAAGAAATCCCAAATGTTATTCGTACATTGCTTGAGAAAAACATTCAAGTGTATCGTGTATATGAAGAAAGAAAAACGTTAGAAGAGCAATTTTTAGAATTAACAGGGGGAAAAGATATTGTTTAATTTAGTATATAACGAACTGTATAAAATATTTAAGCGGAAGCGAACGATTATTCCATTTGCGGTTATTGCAGTATTAATAATCGGATTAGGGTGGGTTACGGTAAAGTATTTTGAACCGGAAACAAAAGGATGGAAAGTAGATTATACAGAACGTACTGTAGAAATTGAGAAAAAGCTTGGCATGAAAAAAGAAGCTATTTTAGCAGAAAAATCAGGGGATGAGCTTGTAAAAGAATACCAGCTTAAGATGAAGCATTTAGATACGGATACAGCACCGGCAAGCAGTTCCCCACTTTCTTTCATGAGAGATACAGGTTTTATCGTATTTCCAATTTTGCTCCCATTTATCCTCGTGTATGCAAGTACAATTTTTGCGAATGAATATAGCTGGGGAACATATAAGTTTTTAACAATCCGTCCGGCGAGTCGATTTAAAATTTTAACAGCAAAGTTTTTAGCAATCGTTATATTTGCAGCTTTATTGTTTATATTTAATATGATTTTCTCAGCTTTATGTGGACTTGTTATTTATAAATTCCAACAGCCTGCATGGAGTGAGTTTATTTTCCAAGATGGAAATATAATAAAACAAAATATTTTTGTAGAAGCAAGTAAATATTATGTTTTATCGTGGTTACCAACGGTTGTGTATGCATCGTTTGCATTTATGATTTCTGTGTTAACGAGATCTAGTGGAGGTGCAATTGGTATTTCACTATTCCTTGCTTTATCAGGCAATATTGCGTTATTAGCAGCCACTAGATATAACTGGGCGAAATATTTATTGCCAGCAAATACAGATTTATATAGTATTTCAAAGAATGGAAGTTTTATTGATGGAGTAACATTCCCGTTTGCATCATGTATGTTACTACTTTATTTGTTTGTATTTTTATGTATTTCATATACTGTGTTTTTAAAACGCGATTTAACTTAATTAGAAAAGCCGTTCAGAGTGCTGAGATGCACTTTGAACGGCTTTTTTTTATGAGAATTGTTTAAGTGCTCTTTCGGCTAGTAAAGCAAAGTATTCTGCACTTATAGGCAGTGCCTCTTCATTAATTGTAAAAGCAGGATGATGCCATTCATGTGTACCGCTCGTTCCCATAAAGACGAATGAACCTGGTATTTCCTGTTGGTAAAATGAAAAATCTTCTCCAGCCATTGACGGATTAGGCGAGATGATATTAAGATTCATCTTTGTGGCAACTTGAGTAGATAAGTCTGTAAGAGCTTTATCGTTGTGAACAGCAGGAGGACCTGAAAAAAAACGGAATTCCGTTTTTACACCTAATGCATCAGACACACCTTGAATAATACGCTCCATGAGTGCTGGGATCTTTTCACGTGTTTCAGCTTGGAACGTGCGAATAGTTCCTTCTAACGTAGCTTTTTCAGGAATCACGTTCCACGTATTTCCCGCATGAATATTTGTAACACTAACAACTGCATTATGAGATGAACTTATATTTCGGCTTACAATTGTTTGCAGTGCCATCACAATTTGAGAGGATGCGACAATAGGATCTACGCCAGCATCTGGTACAGCCGCGTGTGTACCAACTCCGTGAATTTCAATTTCAAATCGATCAACTCCGGCCATCAGTGGACCATCTTTAATGCCAATTGTACCTACTGATAAATCAGGTTTATTATGCATGCCGAAAATCGCTTGCACATTACGTAAATGTCCAGCATTAATAACTTTGCAAGCGCCATTACTACTTTCTTCAGCTGGTTGGAATATGAAGCGAACCGTTCCATTTAGGGAAGATTCTCTTTCTTTTAATAAGAAAGCAGTACCTAAAATAGCAGCTGTATGAAAATCGTGTCCACAAGCATGCATTTTCCCTGGTACTTTAGATGCATAGGACAAATGTGTTTCTTCTTGAATAGGAAGGGCATCAATATCAGCACGAACTGCTACAATTGGTCCGTTTTTATTACCAGACACTTCAGCGATAATTCCTGTTTCTAAATTGGAATCAATGATAGTAATGTTTTTTTCTTCTAACCAATTTTTTATTGCTTTTGTTGTTTCGAACTCTTCATATGATAGTTCTGGATACTCATGTAAATGTCGACGGATGGAAATAAGTTTTTCTTTTAGTTGATTTGAAATAGATACCATGTAGTATGCCTTCTTTCTTCAGCAAAATCTTTACTATAAGTATACAACAATAAAAGAGAGGATTTTCAAATGAAAATCCTCTCTCGTTCATGCTGCTATTTTTTTATGCGTATGATGTTTACGATAACGTCCGCGTCCACGCATTGCGTATGCAATTTGCGGGATTGCAATCCCGATTAAAATAAGTGATACACCGAACCATTGTGAAGATAGTACAGCCTCTTTTAAAACGAATACTGACATAATTGTTGTAACCGGTAGTTCCGCTGCACCAAGAATAGTCGCTAAGCCAGAACCGATTTTTGGAATCCCGATTGTAAAGGCAATAGATGGAATTACGATACTAAATGTTCCTAATCCTAAACCGTATTTCCAAAGACCTTGAGAAATGGCACCATTAAAAATAAATGTTGGTGGAAATACAATCATGACTAAAGTTAAAGCACCAGTCATTAAGAGAACACCGCGCGGTAATGAAGGTACTTCAACAGCAACTTTTCCGCTCACGAAAATGTATGTTGCGAATGTAACAGCAGATAATAAACCTAAAATGATTCCAGTCGTATCGAAAGCACCTGCTGATTGTTCTAGTAAACCACTGGATAAAAATGTCCCTACAAGTAAGAAAATAACAGAAATAACTTTTTCTCTTGAAGGTAATGTTTTTGTTGCGACTGCTTCAATGATAATTCCGACCCAAACGAATTGGAATAAAAGAATAATTGCAATAGAAGCTGGTACAGTTTTTAATGAAGCATAATAAAAAATTCCGGTAAAACTTGCAGATGTTCCTGCAACGAATAAAAGTAATGCTTGCTTTAAAGGAACGCGATGTCTAGAAAATAGAAGTGTAATAGCAAGCAAAATAATCCAACCGAACAAATATTGGCTGCCAATTACTTCTCCAAGTGAAAATCCTTCTGCATATGCAAGCTTAACAAAAATAGCTAAAATTCCATAACTACACGCTCCTAATAAAACTAAAAGAGAATAACGAAGCATGAAAAATTCCTCCCATCTATATGAAGTTGTTCCGTATCGAAAATATATAACTAGAGGGAAGTATACAAAATTAGAAATAAAGGGTCAAATGAAAGAAAAGTATGACATTTTATAGAATAATAATAAAAGTATGATATTTATGCATAATCTTGAAATTATTAATAGTAGAAGTATTATAAAATCAACTTTGCATTGTATAGAGACAGCATTTGAAAAAAATATTTTTTAAACCAATATGTAAATAGGCGTACTAGTAGCGTGCTAATTATTTGAGAAACTATGTTACCTTTGTTATGTTAATAACAATTAAAGGAGTTTCATAATCCATTTGAGTTTTTTCTATATAATAGAAGGAAATGAAAACGTTTTATTAGAAACTGTGGGGAAGTGTGGTTTTTCTTATTGCCACGTTGTAAAAGTGATTTCACGAATTGTTCATAGTATTTTTATGTGTTTTTGTTACAATATTTAGGGAGAGGAGTGGAATGATGCAAGATATTAGTATTTTTTTAGCGTTTGGCGCCGGGTTCTTATCATTTATTTCCCCATGTTGCTTACCGCTTTATCCGGCATTTTTATCGTACATAACAGGTATGTCGGTTTCTGAATTGAAAGAAGAAAATGCAATGCTTCGCAAAAGAAGTATGATACATACAGCGTTTTTCTTACTTGGATTTTCAATTATATTTATTGCAATTGGATTTGGTACAAGTTTTATTGGAGGAATCTTTACTGACTATAAAGATTTAATCAGACAGTTAGGTGGTATCTTTATCATCGTGTTCGGCTTAATTATTGTCGGGGTGTTTAAGCCGAAATTTTTAATGCAAGACCGTAAATTTACATTTAAAAATCGTCCAAGTGGCTATTTTGGATCAGTACTAATTGGATTAGCCTTTGCAGCAGGATGGACGCCATGTACCGGACCAATTCTAGTGTCCGTAATTGGATTAGCAGCAACAAACCCAGAATCTGCAATGATTTACATGATTGCTTACATACTTGGATTTGCTATCCCGTTTTTCGTACTGTCATTCTTTATTACGAAAATGTCTTGGATTAAAAGAAATAGTATGGCCTTCATGAAAATCGGAGGATATATTATGATTGTTATGGGTGTCTTCTTATACTTTAACTGGATGACGAAAATTATCGTATATTTCTCAAGTTTATTTGGTGGTTTTACCGGTTTTTAGTATTATTCTGCGAAAATGTTGGAAATACTAACGGAAAAGCATATAATGAAAGTATATTTTGCATATAGCCACAAAAAAGGATGAGAAAATATGAACATAGTTGTTTTATCCAGTATCGTTGCTGTTTGTATGGCTGTCGGTGCGATGTTTATTCGTTTAAAAGCAGCTAAGAAACCTGCAACATTGAAAAAAATTATACTTCCACCATTTTTTATGAGTACGGGCGCATTGATGTATGTTTTTCCTGAATTTCGATTAACTCCAGCAGAAATGTTAGAAGCAATTGGTGTCGGTTTGATTTTCTCTATTTTTCTTATTAAAACATCTAAATTTGAAATTAGAGGACAAGAGATTTATTTGAAGCGTTCAAAAGCCTTTGTTTTTATATTAATTGGATTACTTGTAGTGCGGATTGTATTTAAAACATACTTAAGCCAATCTCTTGATTTAGGACAACTTAGTGGCATGTTCTTCTTACTTGCGTTTGCGATGATTGTGTCATGGAGAATTGCAATGTATCGTTCCTTTACGAAATTACAGAAGGAAATGGAAAAAGAAGATGGTTTTTATAATGAAAAAGATATGAAGCTAACTTAAAAACTGTATATGTACCAAATAAAAAGACAGCGTCAAAGGCGCTGTCTTTTTTATCGAAAATAATATGAAGTTACTTTGCGAGTAAAGATTGATAGTTAGAATAATCAATCTTTTTTTCTTGTAGTTTTTTAATTAAAAATTTATGATCACGCTTTGGTGTGGCAATGATATATCCTTTAATAATTAAGTCTTGTGTAATTTGAGAGGCATTTTCTTGTAATGCAAGTTCCCCAATTTTGCCAGCGATTTTTGATTTTGCAACATCGCGAAATAGTTCTGGAACAGGACTTACAAGCTCTTCTAACAATTGTTTTTGTTCGTCAGCCCATAAATGTCTCGTTTTATTTATGTAGTGTTCTTCCCAATCCAAAATGGACATGCCGTCTTCTTTTGGTAATCGTTTTAAAAATTTTCTGAACATAAAGTATCCACCGATAGACATAAGTCCTAATAAAATAACCGTCCATAATACAATGAACCAACTGAACCATCCTTCGAGCAAGCATATCCCCCCTTAATGATTACGGTTTTCTTTTATTCATATTATATACAGTGAGATTAATAGAAAGCAAGAACGCTTGGTCATTTTGACCAAGCGTTATAGTTTAAACGAAGTATAGTTGTTCAACACATAAATTATTATTATCGTCTTCAACATACTCAATAATAAGTGTGCCAACTTTACGATCTTTATCTTCAGTTGTGAAAATAGAGTAAGAAGTAAAACGTGTTTTTGATAGGCCGCTTATATGTGTAGGTAAAGAAATGTAGTCGTTATCGCGGAAGAATTCCATCAGTTCAATATCCTCAAATTCTTTTCGGTCAACTTGTTTGTTTGTATAGCGGCGTTGAAGTTGTTTTAAAGATTCATTCCAAGAAATTGCTTTTGTGTCGTATACCATTGTTCTATCTCCTTACTGTATGTAATTATTAAGAACATACGTTCCAATCTAGTATACTCTTTTTATTAGAAAAGGGAAAGCAAAAAATAATGTAAGCTTGGATTTCCAAGCTTACATTATTGATGCGTCCGTCATAATCTCTATTTTTCATTATAAGTTAGATAAGAATAAGAAACAAGATGATATATATAATGTTGAGAGTTTTCAAATTTCTGTATATTATAGGTGTACTAAAGTGTAAGGGAATGAGAGGCATGGCATACGTAATTTCACTGCAAAGGCCGATGGCAAGCGGAAAAACAACATTGGCTAAAAGATTAGAAGAGAGAGGATATTCGGTTATATATGAAAATCCTTATCCAATTGTAGAAAAGCGAAAGCAATTAAATTTGGATGTGAATTCAAAAGAAGGGTTTATCATAAATCAAAAAATGTTTATCGAAGTAAAAATAAAGGAGTTTCAAAATGTGAAAGATTCAGTTGTTATTTTTGATCGTGGACCTGAAGATATTGAATTTTATACACTTTTTTATCCAATGATTATAGGGAAAGAGTGGGATATAGAAACTGGATTGAAAGATGAATTATATAAATTAAGAGAATGTCGTTCAGATGCTATTTTTTATTTAGATGTGACGAAAAAGAATGTATATGATAGAAAAAATAACGATAGGACAAGAAAACGAAGTACATTTGATGAGCAATTTAAATTAGTAGAAACGGAAAAAGATTGGTATAGACAATTTCCTGTAACTTATTTGGACACGAATAGATTAACAGTGGACGAATTAGAGGCATATTTTATGAGATGGTTGAAGGAGAAAGCGTTATGAAAAAAATACTTTTATTCGTATATCCAACATTTGCGGAGTTTGAAATAACGGTAGCTACAGCATTGCTGAAAAAGAAATATGACATCATTACAGTAGGTTTAACTAAGGAATTGGTTATAAGTGAAACTGGGTTGCAAGTGCAGCCGCATATAGAAGTAAGTGAAGTACGTGTAGATGAGTATGAGGGGATACTTATTCCAGGTGGAGAAGAAGTACAGTTAAAAGATGCAAAAACTCTTTTTTCAATCATTCGTCAATTTCATGAACAAGAAAAATTAGTGGCGGCAATTTGCGCTGGACCGTATGCGCTAGCAAAAGCAGGCTTATTTAAGGGGATTTCTTATACTGCGACCATAGATTATCAAAAATTCGATTGTTTTCCAGTAAAAAATTTTGTGTATGAAGAAGTTGTGAAACATTCAAATATTATTACAGCACAGGGGCATGCATTTGTAGCATTTGGAATAGTGATTGCCTCTTATTTTGGAGTGGCAGACGAACATAATACAAATTTTTATTGTGGTAAAGGCAATGTAGTAATGGAGAAACTTTTACGAGAAAACGTGTAAAAGCTAGCAAATGCTAGCTTTTTTCTTTTTTACACCGATAAATTACTAACGTTTTTGGATCGCGCCATATACCGTTATGGAGAGATAATTCCTTGTTGATTTCTTCTGTTAGCCATTCTTTCATCTCGGCTTGAAGATACATATTATCGGGTATATTTAGCGATGGAAACATGCTAGAAATATAGTTTACTATTGGGGTAGCATGATGAAAAACGAGCGCATTATGAATAACTGTTTCTTCAACAGTTGGAAAAACGGATTGTAATATCTCTTTACCGTTTTCTAAACAAAATGGAGTGACTGATGATGTTGTTTTCGGTAAATCAAATGCGTCTAACATGCGGTTGCACATTTCAATTATACGAGGTAGTGTAACGTTAGAATTTGTTGTAGCTAAAAGTGAGCCGCCGGGACGAATTACTTTATGTAATCCTTGAATTGTTGTTTCAACGTCTTTCACATGGTATAACATATGTCTTGCAATTATTAGGTCATAACAATTTGTTTCAAAAGGAAGTTTATTAGCATCCCCTCGTTTCCATTCTATTAAGTTATTCGTCTTAGCAGCTTGAGCAAGCATAGCTTCGGATTGATCCAACCCGGTTAATGGGCCTTTATGACCATTTGTTTGTAAAAGGGAAAGGAATTTTCCACTAGCGCACCCAACCTCTAATATGCTTTCTTCCCCTTGAAGTTGTAAATGTTCAATAACGATTTCATCTAAATTCACTTGTTTTTCTTCGTAATGTTTATGCGTATCGATACGTGTTTGTAAATTGTTACTGACGCTATATTGCCGTTTTACATCATTCATTTTTTCACATTCCACCTTCGTGCAAAATTGCTGAATCGCATGTGTTAATACGTCGGTTTTCTTTAAACCTTCATATTGAAGTGCAGATTCAAACCTTTCAAGTAATTTTTCTTCAATTCGAAAATGAATATCTTTTCGCTTCGTCATTGAAATATCGCCCCTTTGCATCTGTTAGTGAGACTATAGCATGTCTGAAAAATTTGTGTAAATCATTTGTGTACACAAATGGAGGAGATGAAAAAAATGTTTGAATGTGAGTTTAAACTATTGACGATTTAACCGTTTTCATATATTCTTAAATTAAGAAATATTCAAATAATTAAAAGAAATGAGAGAGTCACATGCTTCTTCAAGGAACACATCGAATTGGTCGTATGGCCATGTTGTTGGCACTTGCGGATGAGAATGAAAGCCCTGTATTATCTATTCCAAAAGGTTGGAAGTATTGTACGGGGAAAGTGGGTTCGATGAATTCGCAAAAAGTTGTAGCAGCAATGGAAACAGCGGCTAAGAGCAACCAAGTTATTGAAACAGATGTTTACAGAGAAACACATGCACTTTATCATGCAATTATGGAAGCATTGTACGGAGTGACGAGAGGTCAAATTCAGTTAGCAGACGTTCTTCGTACAGTAGGACTTCGATTTGCGATTGTGCGCGGTAGACCATACGACGGAAAAAAAGAAGGCGAATGGGTTGCTGTTGCGCTATATGGAACGATTGGTGCACCTGTAAAAGGATCTGAGCATGAGGCGATTGGTTTAGGAATTAATCACATATGATTTGCCCATAGTCTATTAGTTAGAAGGGGGCCTTACTTTTTTAGGACAGAAGTCTGTCTTAAAAAGATAAGGTCCCCTTTTGCCTTTTTAAGGAGGAAAAAAAGAATGATTACGTTAACAGGACACACATTGACAATTGAAGAAATGAAGAGATTGTTACTTGAAGGGGAAGGTGTAACAGCCTGTCCAACTAGTATGCAAAAGGTGGCGGAGTGCCGCGAAGTTGTTGAGAAAATTGTCGAGGACGGAAAAGTCGTTTATGGTATTACAACTGGATTTGGAAAGTTCAGTGATGTGCTTATTCAAAAAGATGATGTAAAGGCACTTCAACACAATTTAATTCAGTCACATGCATGCGGTATAGGCGATCCATTCCCTGAAGAAGTATCACGCGGTATGTTAATTTTACGAGCGAACACGATGCTTAAAGGAGTATCTGGTGTTAGACCGCTTGTTGTAAATATGCTTCTTGAGTTTGTAAATCGTAAAATTCACCCAGTTGTCCCGCAACAAGGTTCACTTGGTGCAAGTGGAGATTTAGCACCTTTATCTCATCTCGCTCTCGTATTATTAGGCGAAGGTGAAGTGTTCTATAAAGGGAAACGCGTTCATGCAATGGTTGCTCTTACAGAAGAAGGGCTTGAGCCAATTGAACTTGAAGCGAAAGAAGGTCTTGCGTTAATTAATGGTACGCAGGCGATGACAGCACAAGGAGTTCTTTCTTATATAGAGGCAGAAGCAACGGCGTATCAAGCTGAACTAATTGCTTCGATGACAATTGAAGGGTTACAAGGCATTATTGATGCATTTGATGAAAATGTTCATAAAGCACGTGGTTATAAAGAGCAAGTAGATGTAGCAAGTAGAATTCGTGACATTCTTCATGATAGTAAGTTAACAACAAAACAAGGAGAACTACGTGTACAGGATGCCTATTCACTTCGCTGTATCCCGCAAGTACACGGTGCTTCTTGGCAAGTTTTGAATTATGTGAAAGAAAAATTAGAAATTGAAATGAATGCAGCAACGGATAATCCGCTAATCTTTGATGGCGGAGAAAAAGTAATTTCGGGCGGGAATTTCCATGGTCAACCGATTGCGTTTGCGATGGACTTCTTAAAAGTAGGAATGGCGGAACTTGCAAATATTTCGGAGCGTCGTATTGAGCGTTTAGTAAATCCGCAATTAAATGATTTACCTCCATTTTTAAGTCCAGAACCAGGACTTCAGTCTGGTGCAATGATTATGCAGTATGCAGCAGCATCACTTGTTTCTGAGAATAAAACGTTAGCACATCCAGCGAGTGTAGATTCAATCCCGTCGTCAGCTAACCAAGAAGATCATGTAAGTATGGGAACAATTGCTTCACGCCATGCACATCAAATTATTCAAAATGCAAGACGTGTTCTTTCAATTGAGATGATTTGTGCAATGCAAGCAGCAGAATATCGTGGTATTGAAAACATGAGTACAGTGACGAAGAGCTTCTACCATCAAGGTCGTCAGCAAGTACCTTCTATTACAAATGACCGTATATTCTCAACGGATATTGAAAATATTGCGCATTGGTTAAAAACGAATTATTCGATAAAAGAAAGATTAGATGTAAACGCAGCACTATAAAATGAGAAAAGGGAGAGATTGAAATGGAAAAAGTACAACAAACAATTCGCGCGCCAAGAGGTACAGAGTTACAAACGAAAGGGTGGGTGCAAGAAGCTGCACTTCGTATGTTAATGAACAATTTAGATCCTGAAGTTGCTGAAAAACCAGAAGAATTAGTTGTATATGGCGGAATTGGCCGTGCAGCTCGTAACTGGGAAAGCTACAATGCAATTGTAGATTCATTAAAAACGTTAGAAAGCGATGAAACGTTACTTGTTCAATCAGGAAAACCAGTTGCCATTTTTAAATCACATGAAGATGCACCGCGCGTTCTGTTAGCGAACTCAAACTTAGTACCAAAATGGGCGAATTGGGATCACTTCCGAGAACTAGAGAAAAAAGGACTTATGATGTACGGACAAATGACAGCTGGTAGCTGGATTTACATTGGAACACAAGGGATTCTACAAGGAACATATGAAACATTTGGTGAGGCAGCTCGTCAACATTTCGATGGTTCATTAAAAGGTACATTAACACTTACTGCTGGTTTAGGTGGTATGGGTGGTGCACAACCTCTTGCTGTAACGATGAATGGCGGTGTTGTCATTGCTATTGATGTAGATAAGCGCAGCATCGATCGTCGTATTGAAAAGAGATATTGTGATAAGTATACAGAATCATTAGAAGAAGCATTGGCTATTGCAAACGAGTATAAAGAGAAGAAAGAGCCTATTTCAATTGGATTATTAGGTAATGCAGCAGAAATTTTACCTGAGTTAGTAAATCGTAATATTATCCCTGACTTAGTTACGGACCAAACATCTGCTCATGATCCATTAAACGGTTATATTCCAGTAGGTTATACGTTAGAAGAGGCAGCGAAACTTCGTGAAGAAGACCCAGAACGTTACGTACAATTATCAAAAGAAAGTATGACAAAGCACGTAGAAGCAATGCTTGCGATGCAAGAAAAAGGCGCAATTACATTTGATTATGGAAATAACATTCGCCAAGTTGCTTTCGATGAAGGTTTGAAAAATGCTTTCGATTTCCCAGGATTTGTTCCAGCATTTATTCGTCCATTATTCTGTGAAGGAAAAGGACCATTCCGCTGGGTAGCTCTTTCTGGTGATCCAGAAGATATTTATAAAACAGATGAAGTAATTTTACGAGAATTCGCTGACAATGAGCATTTATGTAACTGGATTCGTATGGCGCGTCAACAAGTGGAGTTCCAAGGGCTTCCATCACGTATTTGTTGGCTAGGTTACGGTGAGCGTGCGAAGTTTGGCCGCATCATTAATGAAATGGTGGCAAATGGTGAATTATCAGCACCGATCGTTATTGGTCGTGACCATTTAGATTGCGGTTCAGTAGCATCTCCAAACCGTGAAACAGAAGCGATGAAAGACGGTAGTGATGCAGTAGCAGACTGGCCAATTTTAAATGCATTAATTAATAGTGTAAACGGTGCGAGTTGGGTATCTGTTCACCACGGTGGCGGCGTTGGTATGGGTTATTCACTTCACGCTGGAATGGTTATTGTTGCAGATGGAACAGAAGCAGCAGCAAAACGTATTGAGCGCGTATTAACTTCTGACCCTGGTATGGGTGTTGTTCGTCACGTTGATGCAGGATATGACTTAGCAGTGGAAACTGCGAAAGAAAAAGGCGTTAACATTCCAATGATGAAATAAGGGGGAGAAAACATGCTGGACACTTTACTAATAAATATCGGTCAATTACTAACAATGGATCAAGAAGATGGCTTGTTAAGGCGGGAAGCGATGAACACGCTTCCTGTTATCGAAAACGGTGTGGTTGGAATTGAAAATGATGTAATCACTTTCGTTGGAACAGCGGAAGAAGCGAAAGGACTTCAGGCGAAAGAAGTTATTGATTGCGGCGGGAAAATGGTTTCTCCTGGTCTTGTTGATCCGCATACTCATCTTGTATTTGGTGGATCTCGCGAAAATGAAATCGCACTAAAATTACAAGGAGTTCCGTACTTAGAAATTTTAGAACAAGGCGGAGGTATTCTTTCAACTGTAAATGCAACGAAACAGGCGTCGAAGGAAGAACTTGTTCAAAAAGCGAAATTCCATTTAGACCGTATGCTATCTTTCGGAGTTACTACTGTAGAAGCGAAGAGCGGTTACGGATTAGATGATGAGACGGAATGGAAACAATTAGAGGCAACAGCACAATTACAAAAAGAGCATCCGATCGATTTAGTTTCCACATTTTTAGGTGCTCATGCAGTTCCGAAAGAATATAAAGGTAGATCGAAAGAATTTTTACAATGGATGTTAGACTTATTGCCAGAAATGAAAGAGAAGCAATTAGCGGAGTTCGTTGATATTTTCTGTGAAACAGGTGTGTTCTCTGTCGAAGAATCAAAAGAGTTTTTATTAAAAGCGAAAGAGCTTGGCTTTGATGTGAAAATTCATGCGGATGAAATAGACCCTCTTGGTGGTGCGGAAGCAGCGGCAGAAATTGGTGCAGCATCAGCGGACCATTTAGTTGGCGCTTCTGATAAAGGGATTGAAATGCTTGCAAACTCGAATACAGTAGCAACATTATTACCAGGAACAACTTTCTATTTAAATAAAGAAAGCTTTGCTCGTGGTCGTAAAATGATTGATGAAGGTGTTGCAGTTGCGTTAGCTACAGACTTTAACCCAGGTAGCTGTCCAACTGAAAATATTCAGCTTATTATGAGCATTGCGATGCTAAAACTGAAAATGACACCAGAAGAAGTGTGGAATGCCGTAACGGTTAACTCATCATATGCCATTAACCGTGGTGATGTAGCTGGGAAAATTAGAGTTGGTCGTAAGGCAGATTTAGTTTTATGGGATGCTTATAATTATGCTTACGTACCGTATCATTACGGCGTAAGTCATGTGAATACAGTATGGAAGAATGGTAATATTGCATATACAAGAGGTGAACAATCGTGGAGCACGGCCACTATTTAAAGAAGAATGCAAAGTTTATTGATCGTGAAGTGACAAAATGGAGTGAGATGATTAAAGATTGGGAGGAAGGCGTAGAAATATTCGGTGCTGCCTTAATTGGAGCACCCCTTTCTAAGCCATCTATTAGTCATTCAGGAGCAAGTTTTGCTCCAAAAACAATTCGTGCGATGTTAGATGCATATAGTACGTACGCAATTACAGAAGAACACGATATGAAAGAAAGTGTCTTATATGATTGCGGCGATATCACGATGCATGTGACGGATATAAAAGAAAGTCATAACCGAATTGCGAAAACAGTTGGTCATGTAACGAAAGTAAATCCGAACATGGTACCAATCGTTCTTGGTGGTGACCACTCGATTAGTTTTCCGAGTATAACAGGCTTTACAAACAGTAAAGGAAAGGTCGGGATTATTCAATTTGATGCTCATCATGATTTACGTAATTTAGATGATGGAGGCCCGTCAAATGGTACACCATTCCGTAGTTTATTAGAAAATGATGTCATTACAGGGAAACAACTTGTTCAAATTGGAATTCGTAATTTTTCTAACGCACGTGCGTACCATGAATATGCAATAGAGCATGGCGTAACAGTGTATACAATGAAAGACGTACGAGAGCGAGAAATAAAAGATATTATCACGGAAAGTATTGAAGTATTAAGAAAACAAGGTGTGACTTCTATTTATATTTCTCTTGATATGGATGTACTAGACCAAGCGTTTGCACCAGGTTGTCCAGCAATTGGGCCTGGTGGAATGGATAGTACGACTTTACTAGATGCGATTGAATTCCTTGGTAAAGAACCGCTCGTTCAAGGAATGGATATAGTAGAGATTGATCCAACTCTTGATTTTAGGGATATGACGAGCCGAGTAGCTGCGCAAGTAATTATGAGTTTTCTTTTAGCGAGGGAAACAATTAGTAAGCGGGTTAGTATATAGACGGAAAAGTAGATCTTTATCTATGCATTATCAAAAACACATTACTACTCAAAAGTAGTGATGTGTTTTTATGTTAAAAGAGAATGAATGTGTATGGAACCGTTAATAAAATTGCGGGTTGTTATAGTGTATTGTGTAAATTTAATTTCTTGCTTCTGAAGTGTTGACTTGTAAAATAATTTTATGATAAAATAAAATTTTTGCTAAAAAACTAAAAGTATGTTAAGCTTGAGAAGGTTACCATATATGGAGGTGGATTATTTGTTTCAAATTGGCGATAACATTGTTTATCCAATGCAGGGAGCAGGTATAATTAAAGCCATAGAAGAGAAGGAAATCTCAGGAGAAAAACAACAGTATTATGTTATAAAAATGTCGGCTAGTAATATGGAACTAATGATTCCAGCAGGGAGAATATCGAATTCGAATATACGACCAGTTACGGATATAACCGCATTAGTACACATAATGGATATTTTTCAACATGGGGAGTCAGATAGATTACTTACGTGGAAACAAAGGTATAAATTGAACACTGATAAAATAAAGACGGGTAAAATGCAAGAAGGTGCTGAAGTTGTGCGTGATTTAATGCGTATACAGAAAGAAAAAGCACTTAATGCAAGCGAAAAGAAGATGTTAGATAACGCATATGAATTTTTGATTAGTGAGCTGGGATTAATTGAAGGTATCACAGAAAATCAGATAAAAAGCTTTTGTTAAGGTTCATTACAAATAATGTATTATATCCCAAAAAAGATCTTGAATTTTTTGGGAACATAATTATAGAAAATTTATCATTTCAAAGACATTCAACTCTTTCACACCACTTTTAGAGCATTACCTCTATTGTTATTACTACAATCAAATCCATTTTTATTTTTTAATTTCATTTATGAATGTTCGAAGTTTAATTGAATACTTCGATAAAATAGTTACTTGATTTTTGCAATCCTGATTCACACTGGCACGGACGAGGAGCCGTAAGGATGAAAGAGAGGTAGGGCTTTCATTGTTTTAGGTATATAAGTTATTATTTTTAGAAGAATACTGAACCATATTCACTTCTATTGATAAGGTATTTTTTATATTAAAGAGATAAATGAATTGACAACCATATATGTTCAACAAAAAAGGTTTCCTTCTAAGGAAACCTTTTTAATATTATTTATAGCATTTTTTTTTTTTTATATTCGAATTTTTTATTGTAAAGTCGTAAAAATTGACGTTACTATCTAAAAGTAAGTATGATGCGATTATAGTAAGATTTTTTAGGGGGAAGAAAGATGACAAGTTCAAGTAATAAAGCAGCGAGTATTTATGAAGGAACAAATGTAAACGCTGGGGGATCTTTTGAAAACGTTGAAGAAACAAAGTTGTTTGATCCAATTCAAATTGGAGCTTGGTCTCTTCGTAATCGTATAGCAATGGCACCAATGACAAGATGCTTTGCAGATAATGAGACTGGAGCAGTGGGTGCTGATGTAGTGGAATACTATAGAAAGCGTGCTGCTGACGGAGTTGGATTAATTATTACAGAAGGAATTGTCATTAGTCCAAGAGCGAAAGGGAATCCAGGAGTACCAGGAATTTATACACAAGAACAAATCGATTCTTGGAAACCTGTTACAGAGGCAGTACATAAAGAAGGCGGGACGATTATTGCTCAAATATGGCATGTTGGGCGTATGAGTCATCATGAAATAATTGGTGGCCAAATGCCGCAAGCACCATCTGCTATCGCTGCAGAGGGAAATGTTCCACGTTTTCGTAAACCGTTTGATACGCCAGAAGCAATGACGTTAGAAGAAATACAAGAAGTGATTGGTCAATACGCACAAGCTGCGAAAAATGCAATCGAAGCTGGATTTGATGGAATAGAAATTCACGGTGCACACGGATATTTAATTGATCAATTTACGTATGACTCTGCGAATAAGCGAACAGATAAATATGGCGGTAATTTAAAACAAAGGTTAACGTTTATGAAAGAAGTAACGGCTGCTGTAATAGAAGCTGTTGGAGCTAATAAAACACTTCTTCGCTTCTCTGCTTTCAAAGGTGATAATCCTACTTATATGTGGGAAAATCCTGAGCTTGCAATTGAAACGTTCGTAAATATGTTCAAAGAAGTTGGATTAACGATGATCCATCCTTCAACGATGAATTATACGCAAGAAATTGCTGACGGAAAGAATTTTCATCAACTAGTAAGAAAATATTGGGATGGTACAATTGTTGGGGTTGGTAATTTAAATCCGAAAGAGGCCGAAAAAGCGTTGCAAGAAGGAACGATTGATGTAGTGGCATTCGGCAGACCGTTAATTGCTAATCCAGACTTTGTTCATCGAATTAAACATGCTGAAAGTTTAGTTGAATATGACGCGAAAGAGCATCTTGTTACGTTAGTATGAATAAAGATAAAAGGAGAACACATCGAGTGTTCTCCTTTTATTATGGGATTTTATAGGGGGAAGCGGGATGAGTGAAACGCTACTCGTTATTATTAGTATATTACTATTTTTAATGTTGCTTTTAATCGTCTTTTTTATCATTACATTTTTTATAAAAAAACGAACACATCATTCTATTTTAAAGTTACATCCATACTTAGGAAGAATGCGCTACTTACTGGAAAAGATAGGGCCTGAATTTCGACAATATTGGTTTGATCATGATACGGATGGAAAGCCTTTCTCACGTTATGATTTTCAAAGTGTTATGTTTTTAGCGAAATATCGCTCTGAAATACTTGGTTTTGGATCAAAACGAGATTTTGAAGCTTCTGGCTATTATATTGCTAATACATTATTTCCGATATTGACTGAGGAATTAAGTGTGAATCTCACGCAAGAGCGAGAAGGTAAAAAGTACGTGATTCATAAAGAAGGGTTATTTTCAAGAAGAGAAAAATTGACAGCGGATACAACGAATCTTTGGCTGTACGAAGAAGATGATGCAATTATAGTCGGTGAGAACCGTAAATATCCGTGGAAGCTACATGGTATGTTTGGTGCATCTGCGACTTCTTACGGCGCGATTGGAGAAAATTATATTTTAGCGAGTGGTTTTGGAGCAAAAATGGCAGGCGGATCGTGGATTAATACTGGTGAAGGTGGCGTTATTCCAGAACATTTACATACAGGAGCAAATATCCTTGCGCAAATTGGTCCAGGGTTATTTGGATACCGCGATGAGGACGGTAATTTTTCAATGGGAAAATTCAGGGAGAAAGCAAAAGAAAGTAATATTAGAGCATTCGAATTGAAATTTGGGCAAGGTGCTAAAATACGTGGTGGTCATCTAGAGGGACAAAAAGTAAATGAGAAAATTGCTTCTGTTCGCAACGTCAGAAAGGGAGAGACGATTAATTCACCGAATCGATTTTCATTTTTAAAGAATGCAACGGATACACTTTGTTTTATTCAACAGTTGCAAGAAAGCGGCGGTAAACCAGTTGGAATGAAAATTGTAATTGGTCAGCAGGAGCCTTTGGAAGATTTATTTAAAACGATGAAAGAGTTAAATATCTATCCAGATTTCATTACAATTGATGGTTCAGAAGGTGGATCAGGAGCGACGTATAAATCGATGGCAGATAGTATGGGAATGCCGCTTATTCCAGCGTTACTGACATGTATTGATACAGCGAATCATTATGGTGTTCGGGACAAATTCAAAGTGTTTGCATCGGGGAAATTAATCACACCAGATAAAGTGGCGATTGCTTTAGCGATTGGAGCGGATGCTGTAAGTTCAGCCCGCGGATTTATGATGGCAAGCGGCTGTATTATGGCCCTTCAATGTAATTCTGGCCAATGTCCATCTGGTGTAGCCACGACGAATCCGCATTATCAAAAAGCGTTAGATCCGTATGAGAAGAAGTGGCGAGTCATGAATTATATTATTAGTATGAGATATAGTTTATTTTCATTAGCAGCGGCAGCGGGAGTGAAGAGCCCGCGCCATTTAACTAGAGAGCATATTGTGTTTAAAGACGAGATGGGGAGAGTAGTTCCTCTTTCGGAATTGTTTCCTATAGTAAATCAAATCTAAAAGTATATTTGATATGTAAGATTTTTCAGAGGAATAATCATATTGTTTGGAAAAATTAGGAGTATAATAGGGAAGTGTTTTTAAAAATGACTATTTTTAGGGAGAGATTCACTTGCAGCAAGGTTCGTACAGTATTACAATTTTTTTACTCGTCATAGGGCTCGTTATATTTAGACGCATGCGTTCTATGAATCGACCAATTAAAAATAAAGGAAGACGATTACTATTGCCATTATTCTTCTTATTACCAGGTTTTTCTTTATATGCTGCACCGATACAACTTGTTGGTTGGCAAATTGGTATAGCTGCTGGGATCGGTCTGTTATTGTCAATTCCACTTATTATTTTAAGTGGGTATGAAGTTAGAGAAGATGGCCAAATTTATGCGAAAAAAAGTATCGCTTTTATTGCTACATTTTTAGTTATCGTTCTTTTACGTGCTTATTTTAGAAGACATTTACAAGGTTTAGATCCAAAGTCAATTGGCATTCTTTTCTACACTCTTGCGGTTTGTTATATAGTACCCTGGCGTATTGGATGCTATATGAAATTTCGTAAAGTATATGTAGAGAAAGAGAAAATTGAGATGTCAATAAGCTAAAAGTCATACATTTGTATGGCTTTTTCTTTTAAAATTTATCGGGTAAACGAATGAAAATAAGGTGTGAAAAAAACATCGTTTAATTTTCTGAATATTTTTACTTAAATTTCTTGAAAAATCATTGTAATCCACTGGGATAAAGGCGTTTATAAAGGTTTTCACATGTAATGAAAAGTGCTCGTTCACTTGAAAGAACAAAAAATGTTTGTTAAGGTAGGGAACCATAAGCGAATACAAGAAAATAGAAAAAGTCATTTTTCGAAATTTTGAATGGCTTATGGGCTAAGGGAGAGATTTGGTGAAGATTGAAATTATGGTTTCGCTTGCTATTTATATGGCAGGTATGTTGTATATCGGATATTGGTCTTATAAGAAGACATCCGATTTATCAGATTATATGTTAGGCGGAAGAGGACTCGGTCCAGCAGTTACAGCTTTATCAGCTGGTGCTTCTGACATGAGTGGTTGGATGCTAATGGGATTACCTGGTGCGATGTATGCAACAGGATTATCAAGTGTATGGATTGCGATAGGTTTATTAATAGGTGCTTATGCAAACTATTTAATCATTGCCCCGCGTTTACGAACGTATACAGAAGTGGCAAATGATTCAATTACGATTCCAGACTTTTTAGAAAATCGGTTTAAAGATCGTACGAAAATACTTCGTTTTGTCTCCGCTATCGTCATTTTAGTATTTTTCACATTTTATGCGTCGGCTGGTTTAGTTTCAGGTGGACGTTTGTTTGAAAATTCTTTTAACCTTGATTATAAAATTGGTTTATTTGTAACAGTGGGTGTCGTTGTTGCGTATACACTATTTGGTGGTTTTCTAGCCGTAAGTTGGACGGACTTTGTGCAAGGGTGTATTATGTTTATTGCGCTTGTACTAGTGCCAATTGTTGCTTTTACGGATGTCGGTGGTGTAACAGAAACATTCAATACGATTAAGCAAGTTGATGCATCACATTTAGATATGTTTAAAGGGACTACAATACTTGGTATTATTTCATTTTTAGCATGGGGTCTTGGGTATTTTGGTCAACCACATATTATTGTCCGCTTTATGGCAATTACCTCTATTAAAGATTTAAAAACTTCTCGTAGAATCGGTATCGGTTGGATGACGATTTCAATTATAGGTGCAATGCTTACTGGTCTAATTGGTATCGCTTATTATGCTAAAAATAATGCGACATTACAAGATCCAGAAATGGTCTTTGTAACATTCTCAAATATTTTATTCCATCCATACATTACAGGATTTTTATTATCAGCTATTTTGGCTTCGATTATGAGTAGTATTTCCTCACAATTACTTGTTATTTCAAGTGCAGTAACGGAAGACTTTTATAAAACATTTTTCCGTCGTAACGCAAGTGACAGAGAACTTGTATTTATCGGTAGATTATCAGTATTAGTAGTAGCTATGATCGCAGTTGTTTTAGCGTATCATCCAAGTGATACAATTTTAACACTTGTAGGTTATGCCTGGGCTGGATTTGGTTCAGCATTCGGACCAGCTATTTTATTAAGTTTATATTGGAAAAGGACGAATAAGTGGGGCGTTCTTGCAGGTATGATTGTTGGTGCAGTAGTTGTTATAGCATGGGTACAAATTCCAAGTTTAAAAGCGACTATGTATGAAATGGTACCTGGATTCTTCTGTAGTTTATTAACTGTTATCGTTGTAAGTTTATTAACGAAAGAACCCGTTAAGGCAGTTCATCGTGAATTTAATGAGATGGAAGCAGTGCTGGAAGAGGAAACGAAATAATTAGCGAAGAGAGTAAACGAAACTGGCGTTTACTCTCTTTTTATTTAAAATGAAAATACGGAATTCGTTGACAACTAAAAGTAAGCAACTTATAATAAATTTGAGTTCAAGATAATTTATGTTACGAATACAGATTTTAAATAGAGTAAATATTTTTTGAGAATTATCTCGAATTTGAGATGATTTTGATAAAGTAGACATTCAAGTGTGATATTATAATTAATATCTCGAATTCGAGATAAGATTATAATGACGGATTTTACTTTTCAGTATGGACAAAATGAATAATGAATTTTAATGAATAAAAGTTTTTAAAATGAAATAAAAAGGGGCGGAGAAAATGACAAAGAAAACGATGGGAATTCACCACATTACAGCAATCGTAGGACATC
Organism: Bacillus sp. AY2-1; assembly: GCF_008368965.1. NCBI lineage: Bacteria > Bacillati > Bacillota > Bacilli > Caryophanales > Bacillaceae > Bacillus > Bacillus sp. AY2-1. The sequence continues at coordinate 31,514 of NZ_QPEL01000031.1, forward strand.
CACAAGAAAATGTAGATTTTTATGCTGGTGTATTGGGGTTACGTTTAGTGAAACAAACAGTGAATTTTGATGATCCAGGTACGTACCATCTTTATTTTGGAAATGAAGGAGGAAAGCCTGGAACAATTATTACGTTTTTCCCATGGGCAGGTGCTCGTCAAGGTATTATTGGAGATGGTCAAGTAGGAATTACGTCTTACGTTGTACCAAAAGGTGCAATGGAGTTTTGGGAAAATAGATTAGAAAAATTCGATGTTTCGTATACAAAAATGACTCGTTTTGGAGAACAGTATTTAGAATTTGATGATCCGCATGGTTTGCATATAGAATTAGTTGAAAGAGAAGAAGGCGAATTAAATAATTGGAGTTTTGGAGAAGTTACACCAGAAGTAGCAATTAAAGGGTTTGGAGGTGCTGTTCTTTTATCTGCACAGCCTCAAAAAACAGCTGAATTGTTAGAACATATTATGGGTCTTGAGAAAATTGGAGAAGAGGGTGAATTTGTTCGATTCCGTTCTTCTGCTGACATTGGAAATATTATTGATTTGAAATTATCAACAATCGGTCGTGGCCAAATGGGCGTTGGCACAGTTCATCATATTGCTTGGAGAGCGAGTGACGATGCAGATCAGCTAGACTGGAAAGAGCATATGACTCGTTTTGGATATCACGTAACTCCTGTACAAGACCGAAATTATTTTAACGCGATTTATTTTAGAGAACATGGTGAAATCTTATTTGAAATTGCAACAGATCCTCCTGGTTTCGCTCATGATGAATCGTTAGAGACGATGGGTGAGGAATTAAAGTTACCGGAACAATATGAACAACATAGAAAACAGATTGAACAAACGCTTTTACCATTTGAAGTGAGAAATTTAGATTAAAGTGATTGAAGGGGGAAAAGGATTATGATGAAACATGTTTTTCAAAAAGGAAAAGATACGTCAAAACCAGTGTTGTTATTACTTCATGGCACAGGTGGTAATGAATTAGATTTACTATCACTTGCAGAAATAGTTGATCCGGAAGCGTCGGTATTAAGCGTTAGGGGAAATGTGTTAGAGAATGGGATGCCGCGTTTCTTCCGCCGATTAGCAGAAGGCATTTTTGATGAAGAGGATTTAATTTTCCGTACGAAGGAATTAAATGAATTTTTAGATGAAGCGGCTAAAGAATATAAATTCGATAGAAATAACATTGTAGCTATCGGTTATTCGAATGGGGCAAATATCGCAGCAAGCTTATTATTCCATTACGAAAATGCATTGAAAGGTGCTGTGCTTCATCACCCAATGGTACCAAGAAGAGGAATGCAATTAGCAAATTTAGCAGGGAAATCTGTGTTTATTGCTGCTGGGACAAATGACCCAATTTGTTCATCAGCAGAGTCCGAGGAATTGAAGGTACTATTAGAAAATGCAAACGCGAATGTAACAATACATTGGGAAAATCGAGGGCATCAATTAACGATGGGTGAAGTAGAAAAAGCAAAAGAGTGGTATGACAAAGCATTTTAAAAAAGAAGCATCTGCTAACGATTAGCAGATGCTTCTTTTTTATTTAAGACTGGATTGCAAGATGAGATGAAGAAAGTGGTAGCTCAATATCAACAATCGTACCTTTATTTAATTCGCTTGAAATGTGTAATTTACCATGATGTTCTTCAATTATTTTGTAACACATCATTAATCCTAGTCCTGTGCCTTTTTCTTTTAAACTATAAAAAGGTTCGCCTAGACGGGAGATACGATCTTCTGGAATGCCACAACCTTCATCGATAATTCGTATTAAGATGAAATTATCCTCTAATGGTTTTGTTTGAATGAAAATATTTCCGCCATTTGGCATCGCTTCTATCGCATTTTTTAATATGTTTATAAAAACTTGTTTTAATTGGTTACCGTCACATTGAATATCATATACGTAATCAAAATGATCCATGATGATATGAACGCTATGCATAATTGCAGTCGGTAAAATAAATGTAACTACCTCTTCAATTAAAGTTTGTATGTTACAAGTTTGGATAGATAATACTTGTGGCTTAGACATCGCCATAAATTGACTCGTGATGGATTCCATTTGTGAAATCTCACTTAACATAACATCGATATACCATTTTTGCTCCTCATTTATTTCAGGGAGGAGCAACGTTAGAAAACCTTTTAGAGAAGTGAGTGGATTTCGAATTTCATGGGCAATTCCAGCTGTCAGTTGTCCGACTACTGCGAGCTTCTCAGATTTTCGTAATAACTTTTCAGTTTCTTTTAGCTCAGTAACATCTCTCCCCATCACGATAAGACCTTTGCGAGAACCGTCAGGATGATAAAGCGGGACTTTTGATATACTTAAGATTAGATCGAAATCATCTCTATGTATAATAAATTCCTCGCCATGAAGAATTTGTCTTTGTTGCCATGCTAGTTCATCAATTTCTTCACAATGTAAAAAAGCTTCTCGGTATGCTTCATTATATTGAATGAGTTCGCTATCTTTTTTCCCATGGTAAGGTACATGATGGAAATTGAAGCAAGAAAGTGCGTAGTCATTTGCCTCAAGCCAGCGCCCTTCATGATCTTTAAATATAACAAAGGCAGGCATGGAGTTTACTAATGTACGTAATCTCTTCTCACTTTCTTTTAGCATATTCTCAATTCTTTCTGATTTTTCAAGCGGCTTCATAATAGCATATACGCCAGTAAGACGATTTTGAACAAAAATAGGAACTAGTTTTGTCACAACATCTAATAAGAATCCATTTTTATGATAAATAGATAAGATATACTCTTGTTGATTATCCGCTTCAGTATTCTTTATATTTTGTAATACTTGCTCAGAAATATGGGCTTCTAAAATAGAGGTAATATTTTTCTGTTCTAATTCTAAAGAAGTGTAACCTAATATTCTTTCGGCAGAAGGATTTATATGTAGAATAACTCCTTCTAAATTTAATGAAATAATACTATCAGGATTGTGTTCGAACAGAGATGCGTACATTTCTGTTAATGAACGATCTTGTATATGGTTTCGCAAACGTCTAGAAATGTTCGGATGACGTTTTTTTTGAGTTGGTGAATATTTTTTACGACTCATAATAGTTCCTCCGTACAAATAGCATCTAAAAAGATTTGTCTATTCATAACTATAATATAGATGTAATGTGTATTTCTATAAAAAATGGAAGTTATAGAATAAATTTTGTTTTTTTTATTTTTTGCAAGGTGAATGCAGGATGTTAATAAGGGGAGCTTATATTGTTTTATAAACCTCTTGTAAGTTACAGACGGCTGTTTTCCGTATAACATTAGGGTAGAGGAGGGGGAGAGAAAATGAAAAATTATATTCAAGGGATTAATCACGTGCAAGTAGCTGCACCTGTAGGGTGTGAAGAAGAGGCGCGTGATTTTTATGGGAATACGATTGGTATGGAAGAAATTCCAAAGCCAGAAAAGTTGAAAAAACGAGGTGGATGTTGGTTTAAATGCGGAAATCAAGAAATCCATATTGGTGTGGAGCGGAACTTTACACCAGCTAAAAAGGCTCATCCAGCTTTTTATGTGAATGAAATTAATGAATTTAAGCAAACACTTATAGAGCAAGGTGTTAAAGTGATTGATGATTATGCACGGCCAGATGTAATTCGATTTTACGTGTCAGATCCATTTGGAAACCGAATTGAATTTATGCAAAATAAAGACTAGGTGGATTCCCACCTAGTCTTTAACTTCTTCTGAAAAGTCCTAATACTTCTACAGTTTCTGTAATATTAACGAATGCATTCGGGTCGATTTCAGAAATTGTTAGTTTCATACTTGCTAATTCTTCACGAGAAACGACGGTCATAAGTACACGCTTTTTCTCGCTTGAATAAGCACCTTCGCCATCAAGTAACGTTATTCCACGTACAACAGTTGAAAGAAGTTGTTTTTTCATTTTTTCTGCTTCATTTGTTACAATCATAAGTGTAACTTTACGATGTTTTGTATGAACAGCATCAATTACTTTACCAGTTACATAAATTGAAAGTAAGCTTGTAAGTGCAACATCCCAGGTGAAGAAGAATCCTGCGATTATTACAACGACTGCATTTAAAATAATAAGGAATCCGCCAAGTTTAATGTCTCGCTTGCGGGATAAAAGCATACCGATAATATCAAATCCACCAGTGGATCCATTACAGTTGAAAACAAGACCAATACCAGCTCCGGCGATGACACCTCCGAAGATAGAAGATAACAATGGATCTGTTGCTACGACTTTTACTGGAACGTAGTATAATGCAACAGATAATACAACTACAGAGACAACTGTGTTAAAAATTACTTTTTTTCCAAGACCTATGTACCCTAAAATAAGGATAGGTAAGTTTAATACAAAGTTAATAATGCCTGTGTTTACAGGGGTTACAATTCCTAAAATAATAGCAATTCCGCCAATTCCACTACTTAAAATTTTGTGGGGGATAAGGAAAAGATTAAAGGCAACCGCAATAATAATAGAACCGATAATAACACCAAGGAATCTGACCATTTCTTTCCCGTCCTTCACTGAAAAATTCATATTATTTCAAGATTATATATGATATTGAAAGTTTTGGGTAAAAACAGTTTATTTCGGTAAATTAGATTAATCAAAAGAATTTGAGTATTTTATTATTTGAAAGGGGATACAGTTGTGAAGATAAAAACATATCAACAGAAAAGCCCGTTGAAGCAAGAATGTGAGGATTCTTATTTTTGTAATAAAGAAAAAAAGATTTATGGTGTATGTGACGGTGCAACACCACTTGTCCCGTTTGGTGATGAAAATGGACATAATGGAGCATACATCGCTTCGCATTTATTTGCAAGTTATTTTACTTCATTACGAGAGAATCATAGGTTACGATTTGCAGTTGCAAAAGCAAATGAAGCATTGCAAAGCAAAATGTTGGAATATAAAGTAGATACGAGAAAGAAAGATCATTTGTGGTGTACATGTATTGCGGCAGTTCAAATAGATGGTGAGAAAATTGAATATGCGCAGCTTGGGGACTGTATGATTGTCGCAACTTTTCAAAATGGAACGATGCAAGTATTAACGAAAGACACAGTTAAAGGAATTAGTAACCGAGCAAAAAGGAAGAGGGAAGAAGATCGTAAGAAAGGTTTATCTGTCCCGGAGGAACATGTTTTTCAAGATGTTCGAGAACAGTTAAAGTACAATCGTTATCTTGCAAATATGCCAAATGGTTATTCAGTTGCAAATGGAATGAAAGAAGCGATACATTATTTACAACATGGTGAATTACATATAGATGAAGTGAGTGGAATTTTTATTTGTTCAGACGGGTTATTTCACCCAGATTGGCCACTCGAACAAACAGTTGCATATATAAGAAAGAATAGTATAAACGAATATGTAGCAATCATTGAAGAGCTGGAAGGGGAAAAGAGAATAAGACCAGATGATAAAACGATTATTATGATTGATTTTTAAGAGGAGGCAGTTCAAATGGAAATTAAACGTGTCAATCTAACATTTCAAGATGAATTAGTTCCTTTAGAAAAAGTAAACAAACTGATTATTCACCATACAGCTGAAGATGGATGGGACGTGTATAAAACGCATGAATTTCATCAAACTGTAAAAGGGTGGAGCGGGATTGGTTACAACTATTTTATCGAAGAGGACGGAACTGTAGTGGAAGGACGAGGTTTACATATTGGAGCGCATGCGAAAGATCATAACCGCCATACAATTGGAATATGTATGACGGGAAATTTTGATAAATACGATCCAACTCCTGCACAAGTGAATGCATTATATTCTTTATGTAAAATATTTATGAAGCAATTTGCTATAAAGAAAGAGAATATACTCGGTCATAGGGAGTTAGAAGGAGTTACAAAAAGCTGTCCTGGTAATCGTTTTTCTATGGTAGAGTTAAGGAAGATATTATCTTAAATATAGAGGAGTAACAACGATGATGAATATAAAAATACCAAATGATAAAAAAGAAGAGCTTGTAGCACAAATTCAGCAATTTTTCATGGAAGAAGATTTAGATGAAATTGGACGTTTCCAAGCAGAGCGTTTAATAGAAGAGATGATTAAATTAGTTGGACCATTTGCATACAATCAAGCAATTGGAGATGCAAGAAAGCTTGTAAGTGAGAAATTAACGAATATTGAAGAAGATTTATACGTGTTAGAGAAGAATGAAGGAAAATAAAAAAGAGCCGATGGGCTCTTTTTTATTTTCCTTTCTTATGTTCTTTATATTCATGTACTTTTTCTTTCACATTACCAACTGTATCTTTAGCAGTGCCTTTCACCTTATCCCATTTTCCTTCAGCTTGTAATTTCTTATTGTCAGTTACTTTCCCAACAACTTCTTTTACTTCACCCTTTACCTTATCAATAGCACCTTCTACTTTTTCTTTTAAACCATGATCATGTTTAGTCATACATTTCTCCTCCTTGTAGTTTGATTAGAATTCTCTTTTCATAGTGCAAGTTGAATGATGTATCTAGTAATAGCGTAACAAATATAGTTTGAATATTCAAATGATTAATAGGGTAGAAAAGAAAGTGTCATAAAATGTATAAAATTGTAATGAGAAGAGAAAGAATGTAAATTACATGTCTTTTGCAGTCCATATTGATTTCGTATAAGCAATTTTCATATGGGCACGTTCCATATTATTTTGACTGCTGCTACCGAACTTTGCTTGTCCAACTACTAAGTTACAGTTGGATTCAATAGCCGTCTCTATTCGTTTTTGAATTAATGCAGTATGACAGCCTTTACGCTGAAATTCTGGCAAAGTAGCAGAAGCAGCTAATGATGCAATCCCATTATTTATATACAGGACACCAATACTCGCAGGAGTGTTTTGAACTTCGGCTATGAAAAAATGCCAGCCAGGTTTATTGTAGAGAATTTCGTTATTTTGATGGACGCCATCTTTTGTAAAGGATGGCATGTTAAATCCGCGTACGTATATGTCTGAAAAAATATGAAATTCATTTTCTTTTAGTTCGCGTACTGAAATGTTAGAAGGAAGAAGGAAAGGGTCTTCTCTCGGTATACTATATAAAGCGGTATGGAAGCTGGATTGGTAAAATCCTCTTTGAGATAAGTATTGAAATAATTTGGCTGTACCTTGAGCGGGTGTAATTTCAAAACGACAAGGGATTTGTAGCGATTGATAATAAGAGACGATTTCATCTATCTCATCTGTATTTGTAAATGTAATACCTTTTACCGTATTAAAAGCTGGACCAGCAATTATTTTTGATGAAAAGGCAGTGGCACTACCGAATTTTTTCATTTGCACTTGCATTGGGTTTCCGCTCATTGTTTGTAGTCTCTCTAATCTAGAAGAGAGCATATGTATTTCTGCATTTTCAATTTCTGTTGCTATATCGAGTGTTATAACAGTAGTCATAAAATTCCTCCATTAATAAATATATTTCATGGTATATATACGATTTTTGTTTTGAGATTCCTGTTGAAATGTGAGAGAATAAGAGGTTTTTTGGAAGGGAAATGGAAGTGAGCTGTCGAAGGGAGTGGAAACAGATTAAAGGTGGTGCTCTCATGAAACAAAAAGCCGTGCAGGCATGCTCTAATTGTGGTTCTCAAAACATAGGAGAAGGTGAGTTTGTCGGATATGCACAAATACGGAAAAAGGAAACGATGTTCACATCTTCACCGGTGGATGCTTATATTTGTACAGATTGCGGGAATATCCTTCTATTAAAAGTACGACATTATGAAAAGTTTAAGCAGAAGCCGTTATGATTATTGGGAAGTGGTCATATCCAACGTTGTATACGAAACGACTTATGTTAAGGAAAATGAATATGAGTGATAGTTTACATATATACGAGTATGCTACAGATAAAGAGATGACAACTTTTACTGTATGGGATGCTCATCGATCGTTATGTGACACATATAACTATGTAGAAGAAATTGTGGGTCAATATAATGAAGGGCAAGTAGCACCTCTTGGAATTGTATTAAAAGAGGAGAAAAAACTTATAGGCACGTGTGGATTTATAAAATATGATTTGGTCACACATACAGCAGAAATTGCATACGCCTTATCTCGAAAATATTGGGGAAGAGGATTAGCTACCGAGGCTGCGTTAGCTTTTTTCTACTATGGTTTTCATGATTTGTATCTTAATAGTATTGAAGCGGGATGTGATTCAGAAAATGAAGCATCTGAAAAATTAATGAAACGTTTGAATATGGAGTACGAGTGCACGATTCAAAAGGATATGTTCATTAAAGGTAAGTATCGTGACACGAAAAGATATTGTATATCTCGAGAAAGATATATGGATAAATGAAATATTTCATATTAAAAACTCCTTTAAATGAATAAGAGAGTTTTTATTTTTTTGCAACAATAATTACCTTTAATTGTTATAATTGGTTATTAAAAGGTGAAGGTTTATTAACACCATATTTTTAGAAGGAAAATAGCTAAATCGTATACAAAACCGCTATATAACACAATCGCAACCGTAAGTTGACAAAGTGCAACCGTAGGAAGATAGAGATAGTGACAATGTTTACATACAATTTAGTTAAGAAAACGAAGGGGGACACACATATGGAATTTGGTGAGAAGCTTTTTAAATTAAGAAAGGAAAAGGGTCTTTCTCAAGAAGTGTTAGCTGAGAAATTAAAAACAACAAGGCAAGCGGTTAGTAAATGGGAAAACGGTCAAGGATTTCCTGAAACTGAAAAGTTAATAATGATTGGAAATGTATTTGAAGTATCACTCGACTATTTATTAAAAGAAACTGCTGAGCAAAGTAATGAAAATGTGGAGGGCTATTACGTAAGTCAGGAAATGGCAGAAGGGTATATAGTGTATGGGCAAAAAATTTCTAAATATATTGCGCTAGGATTTAGTTTGCTCATTTTATCTACAATACCGTATTTATTATTTAAAGAAAATGCAACAATTTCGACATTCCTTGTTATTATCATTGCTGTCCTTGGAATTGGAGCAATGATGGTACCTGTAACAATAGAAGAGAGTAGATACAATGTATTAAAAAAAGAAGAACTACTATTTGATCAAAACTTTCTAAAAGAATTGACAAAAAGATATGAAGTAATTAAGAAGAAGTATGCTGCAGTAATGATCGTTGGATTTTGTTTTATAGCAGCAGGAGCGATACCATTTTTATTTGAGAAAAAGCATATCACTTCAGGAGAATTAGTACAGTATTATCCATACTGTGTTGTACTTATTGCGATTGGAATCTATCTTTTTGTTCGTGTTGTAGGAGTGTGGGAGATGTATCGGATTTTAGTAGAGAATAAAGAATATAGCAATCGTATTATTTTTAAACTAAAAAAGAAAGTGAGAGATAAAGTGGATAATTTTTAATAGGAGAAAATCTATTTTATTAAAAGCTAAGATAGGAGTGAAATGATGTCAAATATTCTGGAAATTAAAAATTTAAGTAAATCATTTGGAAGCAACGTTGTTTTAAAAGATGTTACATTCAATGTGCCATCAGGGGCAATTATTGGATTCATTGGTGACAATGGGGCAGGTAAATCAACAACATTTAAAACAGTACTAGAATTAATTTCTAAAGATAGCGGTACAGTAAAAATATTTGGTGAAGAGAATATAAATAAAGATGCCAAGAATAAGGGGAAGATTGGAGTCGTATTTGATGCTATGAATCTACCGGCTCATCTTACGATAAAGCAATTAAACAAAGTTTTTAAAAAGATGTTTGAATCTTGGGATCAAGATAATTTTTATCGATTAGTTAATACTTTTTCTTTACCTACTAATGAGAAAGTAGGTAAATTCTCGCGTGGAATGTCAATGAAACTAACTATAGCTGTTGCATTGTCGCATAATGCAAAATTATTAATTCTAGATGAAGCGACAGGAGGTCTTGATCCTTCATCTAGGGAGGAGGTGTTAGAGGAATTAAAAAGTTTTGTGAATAAAAGTAATGGTGGTATATTACTTTCTTCACATATTATGAGTGATGTAGAAAAAATAGCTAGTCACCTTATTGTGATAAAAGATGGAGAAATTTTATTGAATGAAGAAAAGGATAAGGTTTTGGACAATTATGCCATTGTAGATGTTGATGAGGAACAACTAACTTTAATCAACAAAGATATAGTTGTGGTGAAAAGGAATAATGGTTCTTATTTCAATGTACTTGTATCAGATGTTCATAAATTACCAAGTGATATTGCTCATAGAACCATCTCGATAGAAGAAATGAGTGTCTTATTAACGAGGAGTGAAAAATAAATGAAAGGTTTATTATTGACAAACTATTATCTAGTGTATCGAACTTTCTTTACGTTCATGGGAATAGCGATATTAGGAGCCGGATGCGTTTTTTATTTTGGTGATGCTTCAATGTACCGTTTAATTGCTACGTTTATTATCTTTTTTGCTGCAATTCCTGCACTTGAAGTTATTAAATATGAGAGTAAGTCGGGGTATGAAAAATATGTACTTACTTTACCGGTTACTAGAAATAATATTGTACAAAGTCACTATCTTTTCTATTTTTTAGTTGTAATTATTGGTACTTTATTATCGTATGGCATATTTTATGTACATGGTTTAGTTTCAGATACACCAATTGATGATGGTATATTTAAGAGTGTTTCTTTAGGGACGTTCATCATTCTTAATGCCGGAGCAATAGCTTATCCGCTTCTCTATGTTTTTGGAGCAGAAAAATCTGATGCTATTACAATTGGAGGCGCATGTGGGGGACTTGTTACTTATTTTGGATTACAAAGTGTAATTGGATATCTAATAGAACAATTTCCAATATCAAATTTAAATTCATCTGTATACGTTTCAATTCTATATACAACATTTGGCGTTATCATATATATCTTTTCTTATTTCATTTCGATATTTATATATCGTAAGAAGGAATTTTAATATATTTTCTCTTAGTATTTTCTGAATTATTTCCAAAGAAATAATTCAGAAAATACAGAAAAATGTCGTAATCATTTGTAGAAGTCTGTTATAATAAACGAAAAAATGAAAACGCTTTAAAGGGGGATATAACCAATATGATGATGAATGTACCGCTAACAATTAGTTCTATGATGGAAAGAGCAGAAAAACTGTTTTCAAAGAAAGAAATTGTTTCACGGACACATGATACAGTTACGACGTTAACGTATAAGCAGTTAGGTGAAAGGACGAGAAGGCTTTCTAGTGCGTTAAAAAAATTAGGAATTAAAGAAGGCGAGCGTATAGGAACGTTAGCGTGGAATCATCATCGACATGTGGAAGCTTATTTTGCTATTCCTGGTATTGCTTCTGTTTTGCACACAATTAATATTCGTTTATCACCTCAACATATTTCATACATTATTCAGCACGCAGAAGATCGCATTCTACTTATAGATGAAGATCTCGTACCACTCGTTGAAAATATTCAATCACAATTATCAACTGTACAAGCCTACATTATTATGACTGATAAACATGAACTTCCAAATACTACGCTAGAACCTGTATATCATTATGAAAAACTATTAGAAGAAGGCGATCCAAATTTCCAATTTGTAAAAGATATTGATGAAAATACACCTGCTGGTATGTGTTATACGTCAGCGACTACAGGGAATCCAAAAGGTGTTGTATATACGCATCGTAGTACTGTACTGCATTGTATGGCACTCGGTTTAGCGGATACAGCTGCTTTATCGGAAAGTGATGCGGCGATGGCAATTGTACCGATGTTCCATGTGAACGCTTGGGGACTTCCTTTTGCAGCTACTTGGTTTGGAACTAAACAAGTTCTGCCAGGACCAATGTTTACTCCAAAAATTTTATTAGAGATGATCCAAGCTGAAAAAGTAACGATAGCAGCAGGTGTGCCGACAATTTGGCTCGGTGTATTACAAGAATTAGAAAATCATAGTTACGATTTATCTAGTATAACGAGAATATTATGCGGTGGTGCTGCTGCACCGAAAAGCGTTATTAAAGCATTTGAACAAAAATATAATGTTCCTTTCGTACATGCATATGGTATGACTGAAACGAGCCCACTCGTAACACTTGCACGTTTAAAAAGTTATGAAACAGAATTATCATATGAAGAGCAATTAGAAATCCGCTCAAAACAAGGATATCTTGTCCCTGGTGTAGAGATGAAAGTAGTCGGTACAAAAGGTGAAGTGAAGTGGGATGGTACTGAGATGGGAGAGTTATGTTTACGAGCACCTTGGATTGCTGAAAGCTATTATAACGATGATCGTACTGTCGAAGGATTCCGAGACGGTTGGTTATATACTGGTGATGTTGTTACAGTTGACGAGGAAGGCTGCGTGAAAATTGTTGATCGTACGAAAGATGTTATTAAAAGCGGGGGAGAATGGATTTCCTCAGTTGACCTTGAAAATGCTTTAATGGCACATGATGCTATATTTGAAGCGGCCGTTGTTGCAGTTCCACACCCGCAGTGGCAAGAGCGTCCAGTTGCCTGCGTTGTACAAAAGGCAAATAGCACTGTTACAAAAGAAGAACTATATGAATTTTTAAAACCACAGTTTGCAAAGTGGTGGTTACCAGACGATATTGTATTTATGCAGGAAATTCCGAAAACATCTGTTGGGAAGTTTTTAAAACAGGCGCTTCGGAAAGAACTTGAGCATTTGCATAAGGAGAAATAATGGGAAAAATAATTGTAAACCTATATTTAAAATAAGTTGACAAATACTAAATAGAAAGATAATATAACTCCTATAATATGTTATCTGAAAAACATTTTAAGTTTACAAATAGGAGAAGCAAATATGAATACAAAAAACTTAGTTTTCGTCGCTTTATTTAGTTCTATTATGGGAGTGTTAGGGTTAATACCTCCAATTGCTCTTGCTATTACACCAGTTCCGATTACATTACAATCACTCGGTGTTATGCTTGCTGGTGGATTGTTAGGATCACGTCTTGGTGCGTTAAGTCAGCTTATTTTCTTACTTATTGTTGGAGTTGGGGCACCATTACTTGCAGGTGGACGAGGTGGTCCAGGTATATTTGTTGGGCCAAGCGCAGGATATTTACTTGGTTATATTGTAGGAGCATTTGTTATTGGTTATTTAATTGAGCGTTTACGTGAAGTTTCTATTATAAAAGTATTATGCATTAATATAATTGGTGGTATTTTCGTAGTTTATGTATTTGGTATCATTGTACAAGCATTCGTAATGGATATTTCTATATGGCAGACGATGAAAGTGAGTGTCGTATTTTTACCAGGTGATTGCATAAAAGCGATTATAGCAGCAATTCTTGTAACGAAATTACATCGTTCATTGAAACATATTATTACGCCTGCTCTAAAGAGTGGGAAATATACAAATGCGGGATAAGAAAGAGAAGAAACACGTTCATTGCGTGTTTCTTTTTATTATTTTGTAAAGAAAGGACGTCTCAAATGGGGATTACAAAAGAATATAAAAAGTATGCCTCTTTACTATCAAGTAAAATAGCAATAAAGGAAAATGCTCGAGTATTAACATATAAAGAGTGGTTTGAGTCAGTATGTAAAGTAGCAAACTGGTTGAATGAAAAAGAATCGAAGAATAAAACGATAGCAATCCTATTAGAAAATCGTATAGAGTTTTTACAACTATTTGCTGGTGCTACTATGGCCGGATGGGTTTGTGTGCCGTTAGATATAAAGTGGAAAGAGGATGAGCTCAAAGAAAGAATTGCGATCAGTAACCCAGCTATGATTGTGACAGAGCGATATAAGGTAAATGATCTACCGGATGAAGAAGGAAAAGTAATTGAAATTGATGAGTGGAGAAGAATGATAGAGAACTATCTGCCTGCATATGCCCCTGTAAAAGATGTACAACATGCTCCGTTTTATATGGGATTTACATCGGGATCGACTGGGAAGGCGAAAGCATTTTTACGTGCACAACAATCGTGGGTTCATAGTTTTGATTGCAATATACATGACTTTCATATGAAAAAAGAAGATTCTATTTTAATAGCTGGGACGCTCGTTCATTCTCTTTTTTTATACGGCGCAATAAGTGCATTATATGTAGGGCAAACGGTGCATATTATGAAAAAATTTATTCCAGATCAAGTGCTGGATAAGTTAGAAACGGAACACGTTTCGGTCATGTATACAGTTCCGACAATGCTTGAATCATTATATAAAGAAAATAGAGTAATAGAAAATAAAGTGAAAATTATTTCGTCAGGAGCGAAATGGGAAGCTGAAGCGAAAGAAAAAATAAAGAATATATTTCCTTATGCGAAAAGATATGAATTTTATGGTGCATCAGAGTTAAGTTTTGTAACAGCACTAGTCGATGCAGAAAGCGAAAGAAGGCCAAATTCAGTAGGAAAACCTTGTCACAATGTGCAAGTTCGAATATGTAACGAAGCAGGAGAAGAAGTACAGAAAGGCGAGATAGGAACTGTTTATGTGAAAAGTGATCAGTTTTTTATGGGCTACATATTGGATAAGGTTTTAGTTCCAGAGTTGACTGCGGATGGCTGGATGACAGTGCGAGATGTAGGTTATGAAGATGAAGAAGGCTTTATATATATAGTAGGTAGAGAGAAGAATATGATTTTATTTGGAGGAATTAATATTTTCCCAGAAGAAATAGAAAGTGTATTACATGAACATACAGCTGTTGATGAAATAGTTGTAGTTGGTGTGAAAGATAGTTATTGGGGTGAAAAACCTGTCGCCATCGTAAAAGGAAGTGCTACGAAGCAACAATTAAAAAGTTTTTGCTTACAACGATTATCCTCGTTTAAAATACCGAAAGAATGGCATTTTGTAGATGAAATACCGTATACAAATAGCGGGAAAATCGCTCGTATTGCAGCAAAAAATATGATTGAAAACCTGGAGAAAATATATGAATAGAGCGGTTATTGTAGAAGCAAAAAGGACACCTATTGGTAAGAAGAATGGGATGTTGAAAGATTATGAAGTTCAGCAATTAGTAACGCCGCTTCTTACGTTTTTAAGTAAAGGAATTGAGAGAGAAATAGACGATGTCATATTAGGTAATATTGTGGGGCCGGGAGGGAATGTTGCGAGATTATCTGCTTTAGAAGCAGGACTTGGCTATCATATTCCTGGTGTAACGATTGACCGGCAATGTGGTGCCGGATTGGAAGCGATTCGTACTGCATGTCATTTCATTCAAGGCGGCGCAGGTAATTGTTATATTGCAGGAGGAGTAGAGAGTACAAGTACATCACCTTTTCAAAATAGAGCGCGATTTTCACCAGAAACAATTGGTGATCCTAATATGGGAGTGGCGGCTGAATATGTTGCAGAGCGTTATAATATAACGCGAGAAATGCAAGACGAGTATGCTTGCCTTAGTTATAAACGGGCACTGCAAGCATTAGAGAATGGATATTTACAAGATGAGATACTTTCGTTTAATGGATCTTTTGACGAAGCTATAAAACGAGAAATGAATTATGAAAGAATGATTAAAAGAACAAAGCCCGCATTTTTACAAAATGGTACAGTAACGGCAGGTAATTCGTGCGGTGTAAATGATGGAGCATGTGCCGTTCTTGTAATGAAAGAGGGGCAAGCACGAAAATTAGGATACAAGCCTGTTCTTCGTTTCGTTCATAGTGCTGTAGTGGGAGTAAATCCAAATCTTCCGGGGACTGGTCCGATATTTGCGGTAAACAAATTATTAAACGAAATGAATGTAAAAGTAGAGGACATCGATTATTTTGAAATAAATGAAGCGTTCGCTTCAAAAGTTGTTGCTTGTGCAAAGACGTTACAAATTCCGTATGAAAAATTAAATGTCAATGGTGGAGCAATTGCGCTCGGTCATCCGTACGGTGCATCTGGTGCTATGCTCGTAACACGATTGTTTTATCAGGCACAAAGGGAGTATATGAAATATGGAATTGCGACGTTAGGAATTGGTGGTGGAATAGGGTTAGCGCTATTATTTGAAAAAGTAGAAGACTAGAAAAGAACTAGTTTTCTACTTTTGAGGAACATAAGCATTGCTACCAGGTTTTGCTTTTATTTCATTCCAAGCAGCGATAGCATCAGTTTTTGATTTCCCTTTGTTATTTGGATCTTCGAAAAAGTCGCGAGTAAAGCGATTGTATTCAAACTGTGCGCTGATAGTTGTTTTATAAATAGGATCTTTTTTTCGTTCGTTTTCTTCATACCAAAACGTTATCGCGTCTTCATATGTTTTTCCGACATTCTCTTTAAAAAATTTTTGGAGAGCTACTGTAAAGCGGAAGTTTGCTCCGATTTTTTCTTTGAAAAAAGCACGAACATCTTCGCTACAGCGGTGATTGTTAGTAATAATCGTTTGAAGAGAAAGTTCTTTATAAGAGAGAGAAGCTTTACTCACCTTTTGACCAGAGCTGTTTTTTAATATTTTACCAGTAGTTAAATAATGTGAGATACGCTCAGTTATTTCAATCTTAGAGCCACTAGCTGGCAAACCATGCTCACGGCAAAATGTTTGGAGTTCTGCTTTTAACCAATAATAGTTTTGGAAAACTTCAAGTGATATAGGTTTTGTTAAGGGTGGACGCATAGATGTAACAACTTCTTTCTTCCATAATTTTCTTTAATTATAAAACATACGTTCTTTTTGTGGAAGGATTAATTTGTAAATATAATGGGAAGAGGGGATTACATATGGAAAATGTAATGCAAGTTCGTGTTACGGGAATTTTAATTGAAGGTGAAAAAGTATTGCTAGTAAAGCAAAAAGTTGCTAGTCGCAATTGGTCTTTACCTGGGGGAAGGGTAGAGAATGGTGAAACGTTAGAAGAAGCGATGAGTCGAGAGATGAGAGAAGAAACAGGGTTAGAAGTTAAAATTAAGAAGCTACTCTATGTTTGTGATAAACCGGATGCTAGCCCATCTTTATTGCATATTACGTTTCTGCTTGAAAAGATTGAAGGTGAAATTACGCTACCTTCTAACGAGTTTGATCATAATCCGATTCATGATGTGCAAATGGTACCGATTAAAGATTTAAGTCAATATGGTTTTTCGGAAACTTTTATCACTCTTATAAGTGAAGGTTTTGCAAGTGCAGGGAGTTACCAAGGATTGAAACAAAATATTGGTTTGTAAGTATAGAGTAAGGATAGCTGTTAGCTATCCTTACTAAAAATGCTTTACACCGCCGACTGTAAAGAAGAAACAAGCTGATTTAAAAATTCATCTCCGCTCATAATTGCTCTCCCGCCACCGCGAGCACTCTTCTTATTTCCGCCACCTTTTCCTTCGATTGTAGGAAGAGCGTCTTTTAAAAGAGCATTCATATCGAGTGATACTGATTTTCCGCAAGCGAGAATACATTGTAGTTTGTCATCATTTTCGATGACGAAATACGTAATTGCATGCTCTTGTTGTTCTGTAATAATAGCGGAAAGCTTTGCGATTTCTTGCATAGAACGATTTGTAAATACTTTAGAAATAAGTATGTCAGCATGAATTTTTATGGGCTGTAGAAGTAGTTCATTTGCCTCTGCAAATAATAATTTTTCATTCATTGTTTGTATTGCTTTTTCATTTTCTTTTTGAGAAGTAAGAAGTTGTGCTACTTTTGCTGGGATATCACTCTCGCTACTGTTTAATTGTTTAGAAACATCTTTCATAATTTGTTGTTGTTTGCCCATTAAATTTAGTGTGCGCCAACCAGCGATAAATGTTAATCGTATGCCACCTTTATTGCGCTCCCACCCTAGTACTTGAATAGGACCTACTTCACCTGTACGTTTCGGATGCGTTCCGCCACAGCCGTTGTAGTCGAAGTTCTCAATTATAACAACACGTATATTTTCTGTTATAGTCGGTTCTTTACGAAGGGGGAATGTTTTCGCTTTTTCTAAGTTCATCCATTCGATATGGATTTGATGGTTTTCGAAAACAATTTTGTTGGCAATGTTTATTGCTTTTTCAACCGTTTCTGTATGAAGATTTTCTATTTCTAAATCAATTGTTACCGTTTCTTTACCAAGGTGGAATCCAATCGTAGGTATGTTAAAATGATCCCAAAAAGCAGCAGATAAAATGTGCTGAGCCGCATGTTGCTGCATATGATCAAAACGGCGCTCCCAATTGATTTTACCTTCTACTTCTTCTGTATGTAATTTTTCTACAATGAAGTGACGAATTTCCCCATGTATCTCTTCTACATTGATTACATCGATATCATTTAATGTGCCAGTATCATGCGGTTGTCCGCCACCTGTCGGATAAAATGCGGTCTCGTTTAAAACGACGTATAAGTTACCGTCTTTATCATAATCTTGCTTTATAATTTTTGTAGTAAAGTCTTGCTTATAAGCGTCAGTGTAATATAATTTTTGCTCCAATTTTCTTTCCCCTTTCGCGTTCACTAGTTTCATTGTAAAGCAATTGAAATTAGTTTCCTAATATTTCAGAAGAAAGAAACTATTTTTAGAATTTTCTTGCTATAATAAGAAAAAGAAAATGCGGGGGTGGAATGAATATGTTATATGAAAACGGCGTAGATAAACTTCTTAGTTTAAGTAAAAATATTTCTGAATTGTATCGAGAATTAAATGAAATGACCCGGATTTTAACGGATTGTAATCGAGAAAGTGTGAAGTTTGATCGGTTATATGTAAAAGAGTTACTGTGGAAGAAAGAAGATGTAATAGAGAAATATGACCAGCTACTTGTGCAACTTTGTATAAATGAATGCTTTGATTTAAAAAGTGTCATTACAGGGGAATATAAGTATACATATGAAGAAGTAGAAAACATAGTTTTACAATTTAATGAAAAGTATAATGTCGCAATCTTAATTAAAGATGTGTGTAAAGAATTACAGTTCACATATGGAATTGATATGGACATAACGAGAACAACTCGGGTATCAACAGCTCAAGTATAGAAAAAGGAAAAGAAAGCAGATCCTTTGCTTTCTTTTTTTTATGTAAGAACGGGGAGAGTAGGTTTAGTGATGAAGGGGAAGTTACAAAATATTCATCCGTTAGGAATGACAATTATAATAGGGACTTTATTTGCGAGGTTCGCCACGTCAATGAGCATTCCTTTTTTAGCAATTTATTTAACGACTGTTAAAGGTGTATCAGCTGGAATGACAGGTGCTATTATCGGAACGAGTGCACTTGTTGGTGTTTTTGCTAGTTTTATCGGAGGGAATTTATCAGATCGATTTGGCCGGAAAACGATTATGCTCTGGTCCATGATCGTTTGGATTTTTGTGTTTATAGGTTTTTCACTTGCGGATCATGTTTTAAGTTTCTTTTTATTAAACGCTTTAAATGGATTATGTAGGTCGTTTTTTGAGCCAACATCAAGAGCATTATTATCAGATTTAACGAAACCAGAGTATCGTTTACTCGTATATAATTTGCGTTACGGTGCAATCAATGTTGGAGTGGCGATTGGCCCTCTTGTCGGATTACAGATTGGAAGCGCAAAATCTACAATTCCTTTTTTAGTAGCAGCTGGAGTGTACATTCTATATACAGCTATATTAGCATTCCAATTTAAGAAGTATCCAATTGAAAAAAAGAAAATAAATACAGAAAAACCTGTCACAATGTTAAATGCAATTCGCATTTTGCGAAAGGATGTCGTATTTTTAGTTGCTTTAGTCGGTATTATTTTGAGTAATTGTGGTTTTTCTCACTTAACGACAACAGTATCTCAATATTTTGCAAATGCACATATATTTCAGGATGGAGTGAAATTATTTTCATATATGTTAGCTTTAAATGCGATTGTTGTAGTGATTATCCAATACCCTGTTATTCAAATGTGCAAAAAGTATACACCGTTAACATCAATTATGGTGGGGACTTTATTTGTAAGCGGAGGATTATTTGGCTTTGGAATAGTAGAATCTATGCTAAGTGCTGCCGTTTGTACAATTATTTTTACAATTGGAGAAGTCTTAATGTTTTCGATGACGGATGTATTTATTGATGATATTGCTATTGCGCATCTAAAAGGAACATACTTCGGTGCGATGGGCTTTTCGGGAATTGGAGCAGTAATAGGTCCGTGGTTTGGAGGAGTACTTCTCGATTACTACGGCTACCAAAATGGGTTTGTAGTATTTTCAGCACTAGCTATATTTTCAACTGTGGCATTTCCTGTGCTTTTAGTTACAAAAGGTTTATCGAAAAAAAGATATGATGCAAATTCTAATATAGAAATGCATGCGAAATAACATAAGCCCCAGTAACCAACTGGGGCTTAGTTTATATTATATTAACTCTTAATTTGAAAAAAGAACTTTTTTTTCATGCTTATCAGCAACTTCATTTTTGGAAATATGAATGGCTAAAAATCCGTTTTCTAAGCAGGCTAGCATCTTTTTATAAATGATAGTAGTAGGTAAAGGGATTGTTCGTTGTAAGGAAATGTTTTTATGAAGTATGCATATAGCTAGGCCTGTCTCTAACTTTTTAATGAGTACATTTTGTTCAGTGACATTTTGTACATCTGTTTCCAAAATATATTCTTCTTCGGTTTCGCAAAGGTCGATGTGAATTTGATTTGGAAAGCTAAAGTTACTATAAGAATCGGAACAAAATTGATCCATCCATTCTTCGAAACCATCAACATGAAAAAGACAATTCTTCTTTTTCTTGCCCATGTAAGACACCCTCCGTAAAATATCAATTCATATCATGTTATGCATGAATGAAACAGAGGTGAAGAATAAATGATGAAATACAAACATTTTATGTTGAATGTGCACGGTATGTGAATATTTTTTATTACATATCATGATGTGCATGTTTTTTTTGGCGTGAATGGTTACGGTTTTTTACTTTATGAGATCCGCTTAATGGCTCAGGTTGTCCTTTTTTTTCTTTAGATTCACGATTGTTTTTACTCATTATATGTGACACCTCCTCTTTCTTTTTAGAATGAGAGAAGTTGACGATTTTATACAAGAATGTTTTTAGAAAAAAAGGTAAAGATAAAGGGGACTAACTATTATAGAAAGGGGATTATATAATGCCATATCATAAAGATAAGCAACAAGCCTTTCAAGCGGCACAGCAAGGAGTTACACAAGCAGAAAATGCATTTAATAATATTGTGAAGAATGACCCTAACTATGGTCATGATTTAAAAGAGTTACGCCAAGAGGTTCAGGAAGCATATGAACAAATTCAAAATGCACTAGAGGTAGCTTCAGAAACACAACGTCCACAACTTGAGCAATATGAAAATAATCTCCAAAATATAATGCGAAATGTAGATCAATTAGAAAAGTAAATGAGGTTGTTGTCTATTCGACAACCTTGCTGCTTTAGTGAACGTTATGTTAAAACAGAAAATTCTTTTAATAGTTTTTTCTTTATTATGCGCAGTACATATATTTCAAGTGGAAAAAGTGGAAGCGAAAATGTTGCTCAGAAAAGAGTTAGAACCAACTGGTTATGTAACATGGGAAGTACCTAATAATGAAAAAATTATTGCAATTACATTTGATGATGGGCCAGATCCAACATATACACCGCAAGTTTTAGATTTATTACGTCAATATAAGGCTGAAGCGACATTTTTTATGATTGGATTTCGAGTTCAGCGCAATCCATATTTAGTGAAACAAGTGTTAAAAGAGGGACATGAAATTGGAAATCATACGATGAATCATTTGTATGCGAGTAATTCGTCAGATGAAAAATTAGAAAATGATATTTTAGATGGAAAGAAATTTTTTGAAAAATGGGTGAAAGAACCTTTGCTATTCCGTCCTCCTGGTGGATATATTAACGATGCTGTATTTAAAACAGCGAAAGAAGCTGGTTATCAAACTGTTCTATGGTCATGGCATCAAGATCCACGTGATTGGGCAGATCCAGGGGTCGAATCCATTGTAAATCATGTAGTGAAAAATGCTAAAAGTGGCGATATTGTATTGTTACATGATGGAGGAAATGATCGTAGTCAAACGGTAGCAGCGCTAGCAAAAATTTTACCTGAGTTGAAAAAGCAGGGCTATCGATTTGTAACGGTTTCGGAATTACTACGTTATAAACATTAGAAAAAATCCCAAAAGGAAAATAGACCTTTTGGGATTTTTCTTTACTGGTTCTTTTTACGTTTCTTATTATTTTGTCGCTCTGCTGGAGTTAAAGGCTCGTTTGCAAATTCTTCATTGTAACCAGTTCCTTGTCCTTGTGCAGATGCAACATTCATTCCTGAAATAGTATGATTTGCTTTTCTTTTACCCATTTTATTTCACCTCTATAACATTTTTTGTATGTTGAATGATGAGCAGTTCATAGTATGTATGAACTGTAAGTAAATCGCTGATAGAGCACTTTACTTTATGATAATAGTATTCATAAGGAGCATGAAAGCTATTCAAATTTAGAAACATAAAGAAAACTTATGATAATCTATAAGTTTCTTATTATTTACTTATTTAGAAAGTTGTAATAAGATATTATCGTAAGGTATTGAAAAGTTTGTCTACATTTTATATTCAGACAACTTAGTCACGTTTAACAGGGGGGAAACATAATGGTCAAACATAATCCATTTCAATCACGTGCAACTTTTGAAGTAGATGGAAAAACGTATCATTATTATGATTTGAAAGCGCTTGAAAATGCAGGGGTTGGCAACGTATCTCAATTACCATATTCCGTGAAAGTTTTACTTGAATCAGTACTTCGTCAAGTAGACGGACGTGTAATCACAGAAGAGCATGTTACAAATTTAGCGAAATGGGGAACGAAAGATGTGCAAGATATCGATGTTCCATTTAAACCATCTCGTGTAATTTTACAAGATTTCACTGGTGTTCCAGCTGTTGTTGATTTGGCTTCGCTTCGTAAAGCAATGGCAGACATGGGTGGGGATCCTGACAAAATTAATCCTGAAATTACTGTAGACCTTGTAATTGACCACTCTGTACAGGTTGATAGAGCGGGTACGGCAGACGCGCTTGCATTCAACATGGACTTAGAGTTTAAACGTAATGAAGAACGTTATAAATTTTTAAGCTGGGCACAAAAATCATTTGATAACTACCGTGCAGTTCCACCAGCTACAGGCATTGTACACCAAGTAAACCTTGAATATTTAGCACCAGTTGTTCATGCTGTGAAAAATGCTGAAGGTGACTTAGTTGCATACCCAGATTCATTAGTTGGAACAGACTCACATACAACAATGATTAACGGTATCGGCGTTCTTGGATGGGGCGTTGGTGGTATTGAAGCAGAAGCAGGAATGCTTGGACAGCCTTCATACTTCCCAGTACCTGAAGTAATCGGTGTGAAATTAACTGGCACACTTCCAAGTGGTACTACGGCAACAGACGTTGCATTAAAAGTAACACAAGTATTACGTCAAAAAGGTGTAGTTGGTAAATTTGTTGAGTTCTTCGGTAATGGACTAAAGAGTATGCCTTTAGCTGACCGTGCAACAATTTCAAATATGGCACCAGAATACGGCGCAACTTGTGGATTCTTCCCAATCGATGATATTTCATTAGAATACTTACGTTTAACAGGTAGAGATGAAGAGCAAATTCGTATTGTTGAAGAATACTGTAAAGCGAACGGTTTATTCTATACAGCAGATAGTAAAGATCCAATCTACACTGATCTTGTTGAAATTGATTTAAATACAATCGAATCTAACCTTTCTGGACCGAAACGCCCACAAGATTTAATTCCACTTTCAGATATGAAAGATGCGTTCCACAAAGCTGTTTTAGCACCAGTTGGAACACAAGGACTTGGATTTAATGAGCAAGAGTTCGATAAAGAAGTGAAGGTTACATTAGAAGATAAAGAAGTAACGATGAAAACAGGTGCAATTGCAATCGCTGCAATTACAAGCTGTACAAATACATCAAACCCATACGTATTAATTGGAGCAGGTCTAGTTGCGAAGAAAGCAATTGAAAAAGGACTTGTAGTACCTGAGTACGTAAAAACATCATTAGCACCAGGATCTAAAGTTGTTACTGAGTACTTAGATAAATCCGGTTTAACAACATATTTAGATCAATTAGGTTTCCAAACAGTTGGTTACGGTTGTACGACTTGTATCGGTAACTCTGGTCCATTAGCGCCAGAATTAGAAGAATCAATCGCAGCAAACGACTTACTAGTAACATCTGTTTTATCTGGTAACCGTAACTTTGAAGGTCGTATTCATCCTCTTGTAAAAGCAAACTACTTAGCATCACCACCACTTGTTGTGGCATATGCACTTGCAGGTACTGTTGATATTGACCTGAAAAATGATGAAATCGGTAAAGATGCAAATGGCAATGCTGTTTACTTCAATGATATTTGGCCATCAGCTAAAGAAATTGAAGATGTAGTTCAAAGCGTTGTTACATCTGAATTGTTCAAGAAAGAATATGCACAAGTATTTAACAGCAATGAGCGTTGGAATGAAATCCAAACTTCAAACGAAGCTTTATATACTTGGGATAATGATTCAACATACATTCAAAACCCACCATTCTTTGAAGGTTTATCTAAAGAGCCAGGTGAAGTTGAAACGTTATCAGGTTTACGCATAGTTGGTAAATTTGGTGATTCTGTAACAACAGACCATATTTCACCAGCAGGTTCAATTGGTAAGCACACACCAGCTGGACGCTACTTATTAGAAAACGGCGTACAACCAGTTGATTTTAACTCTTACGGTTCTCGTCGTGGTAACCATGAAGTTATGATGCGTGGTACATTTGCGAACATCCGTATTAAAAACCAAATCGCACCAGGAACAGAAGGCGGATATACAACATATTGGCCAACTGGTGAAGTAACATCTATCTATGATGCTGCTATGAAATATAAAGAAGATGGAACAGGTCTTCTAGTTGTTGCTGGTAAAGATTACGGTATGGGAAGTTCTCGTGACTGGGCTGCGAAAGGTACTAACTTATTAGGTATTAAAGCAGTAATCGCAGAAAGCTTCGAACGTATTCACCGCAGTAACTTAGTATTAATGGGTGTATTACCACTTCAATTTAAAGAGGGCGAAAGTGCTGAAACATTAGGCCTTGTTGGTAACGAGTCATTTGAAATTCAAATCGACAAATCAGTTAGACCACGCGATCTTGTAAAAGTAGTTGCAACTGATTTAGATGGCAACGAAAAACAATTTGAAGTAGTAGCTCGTTTCGATAGTGAAGTAGAAATTGACTACTACCGTCACGGTGGTATTCTGCAAATGGTTCTTCGTGAGAAAATCGAAGAGTCAAAAGTGTCGAACTAAATAATTGAAATGAACAATAAGGAAGCTAACAATAGTTAGCTTCCTTATTTTATGGAAAGGGATGAAACCATATGGTTTCATCCCTTTCTTTTTAATATAAAAAATGGGGGAAACGTCATGAAAGAATATAAAAGAATATTGTTACCATTACGACAGGAGAAAATATTAGTTATAGCAGCCATTTGTAGTGGAATTATAGCTGCTATTTTAAACTTATCGCGTCCAATCTTCATGGGGGTAATTGTAGACAATCTTATTCAAAGGGAGTTAAGAAGTGCCTATTTATATATAGCTTTGTTTGCGGGTAGTCGCTTTTTGATGTGGACGAACAATCTTCTATTTGATTATATAAGTTCAAAAGCGAGTCAACGTATATTACAAACGAAACGTATAGAATTATTGCGTCACTATTTCTCATTACCGTTTGAAGAGAGTGAGAAGATCAAGCAAGGGGAGTTAGAAACTTGGGTCGTATCTGATATTCCGAACTGGATCAGATTATATGGCTTTATATTAATAGAGTATATACACGCTATTGCCCAATTTATTGGAGCTTTCATAGCACTACAACATATAGATATACAGTTTATATTGTGGGTAACTCCGTTTTTATTTTTAAGTACAATTGTTCCAATACTGATGGGAAAAAAGGTAAGAGATATTGCAAGCGTTGCTCAAAAAAATCAATCGAGTGTTGTAGAGATGGTGTCACAGTTTGTAAAGGGTATACAAGATTTACGTAGTTTACAAAAAGAAAAATGGGCTATTCGCTTATTTAAAGGAGTAACGGCACAATCTTATAAATCGGAAGTAAAGAAGACGATGATGCAACACTGCATTGGAGTAGTTGGAACAGTGATTGAAACAGGGGCATATATCGTTGTTCTCATTATAGGCGCGCAAAAAATAATGAAGGGAGAAATGGAAGTTGGCTCAATTGTTGCCGTGTTAGCCACAATTGAAATGCTCTTTTTTCCAGTCCGTTACGTTGGCGATTTATTAATGATGACACAAGTTGCAGTCGCTTCGGCAAATAGAATTTTTTCCTTTTTAGATAAACGAGTGGCAGATAGTAAGGTAGAAAGAGCGATGGGGATGACAGTAACAAATGTTTCATTTCAGGAGAATGATGAAGAGAAATGCAGAATTCATAATATTGATTTGCAAATTAATCCAGGTGAACTCGTTATTATTGTAGGAGAAAGTGGCGCAGGAAAAACAACGCTTTTAAAATTAATGACAGGGTTGTATAAACCATCTAATGGTAACATTGTTTATTATGGTGATGAGGCTCGTATGACTACAGTGTGGCAAGAACCTCGTTTCTTTCGGACGACAGTAAAAGAGAATATGTATTTCGAGGAAAAGTGTTTAGAAAACCAGTTAGAAAAAAATATTGAGCTTGTAAATGTGAAGCCGATAATTAGAGGTTTATCGGAAGGGCTTCAAACTGTACTACATAAAAGCGGTGAAGAGTTTTCGGGGGGGGGGAAAGAAAACGTCTTGCATTATTACGTGCCATTGTTTCAAATCCGAATCTTATTATTTTAGATGAACCAACTGCGGGATTAGATCCGAGCAACCAAGAAACTATTTGGAATATGATAGAAGGATTAGGAAGAGAGGTCACGAGAATTGTGGCAACACATGATGTAGAGAAAGCGATACTAGCAGATCGTGTTGTCATAATGAAAGAAGGACGTATTGTTGCATGTGGAAGTCCTAAAAAATTAATAAATAGTCATTCGTTTTGCAAGTGATGTGAATAAAGATAAGAGTACTGCTCTTATCTTTATTCAGCATCATTTATTTGATACTCGATAGATTCTGAATGATTCAGATCAACGTTAAAGGTAGCGGTCGTAAGGAAAGTGGCAATTCCAAGAATTAAGAAAAGGACGAATGAGACTAGAGAGACGTAGAGACAAATACGCCCTACTTTCTTTTTTTTAAGGTCTTTACTAAAGAGTGAAATGATCCATGTAATAATACCGACTGGGTATAAAAGAAAACTAAGAATATATAATGTTGTTTTTTCGAATGAATTCATAAAAAATCCCCCTTTTGTTGTAGGTTTATAACTACGAGAGTAAAAAGGTGAATGGGTCCATAAGAAGATAAGCAACACTTCATTTATTTTTCTAATTATATGATAAAAAGGAAAAAATTTCACTTTAAATAAGAATATTCTAATTATTTCGACTGTGAATATTTCCAAGCTCGTCCGTATAAGCTAAAATAAGGTATATAGTATTTGGGTAATTAGGTTAATAAGAAGATAAATACGTTAGGGTGATATAAAATGTGGCGGAAGCTTACGATTATTGTAGTGTTACTTTGTTTAGCGGGATATGCAGCTTATGAACAATTTGGTAAAAAAGATCAGGCGGTACAAGGGGAGCAAGAAAAAAGTGAAGCTGCTATGAAAGAGATGATTGCAAGTAATGGTATCGAAATAGGGAAGAGTGCGCCAAACTTTGAATTAACGAAGTTAGATGGAACGAATGTAAAGTTATCGGATTTAAAAGGAAAGAAAGTGATTTTAAACTTTTGGGCAACGTGGTGTGGACCATGTCAGCAAGAAATGCCGGATATGGAAGCTTTCTATAAAGAACATAAAGAGAACGTAGAAATTTTAGCAATAAATTATACGCCTTCAGAAAAAGGTGGGGGAGTAGAAAAGGTAAGCAATTTTGTTAAAGAAAAAGGAATTACTTTTCCTATTTTATTGGACAAGAACATTGATGTGACAACAGCGTATAAAGTAATTACGATTCCAACTTCGTATTTTATAGATACAAAAGGTGTCATTCAAGATAAGTTTATTGGGCCGATGACGCAAAAAGAGATGGAGAAAAGAGTTGCTAAATTAAAATAATGGTGAAAAGGTAGAGGTGGAGAGTTCCCATTTCTGCCTTTTCTTTTTCAAGTAGTAATAACTTCATGATATGATGTAAGAAATATAAACGTTTAGAGATAAAGGAGTGTATGGAGTGGGGAATGTATCCTTACCGTTAGATTATGTTGTAATTGATTTTGAAACAACAGGATTTAACCCTTATAATGATAAAATTATTCAAGTTGCAGCAGTGAAATATCGTAATCATGAATTAGTAGATCAATTTGTTTCATACGTGAATCCAGAGCGGCCAATTCCGGACCGAATAACGAGTTTAACAGGTATTACTAATTATCGCGTTTCAGATGCACCGACGATTGAAGAAGTGTTACCTTTATTTTTAGCATTTTTACATACAAATGTTATTGTGGCCCATAATGCTTCTTTTGATATGCGCTTTTTGAAAAGTAATGTAAATATGCTAGGGCTACCTGAACCTAAAAATAAAGTAATTGATACTGTATTTTTAGCGAAGAAATACATGAAGCATGCGCCTAATCATAAACTTGAAACGTTAAAGCGAATGCTTGGCATTCGTTTAAGTTCTCATAATGCATTTGACGATTGTATTACGTGTGCCGCTGTTTATCAAAAGTGTGCAGCTATTGAAGAAGAAGGGAACCGAAAAGTAAATAAGGCTGTGCTTGATGAAACTGCGGTATACGAAGCGGTGAAAGAAATGCTTGTATGTAATAAACGTAATGTAGAATGGCTACGTTGTATGAATGTAGGAAGTTATTTAGATATAAAAGCTTTTTATCCAGTTATGAGAGTAAAGGTAAAAGGGCGAAAGAAATATGTATTAACAGAAATATTAGAAGATGATGTGAAAGAAATATGTACAAGCTTAAAATGTGAACCAGCGTTAAAAAGTGAAGTTGGTAATACGAGAATTATGCTTAATAGCTTAGAGGATGTTATGAAATTAGAAAGTTATATTTTAGAACAGTATGATTTTGTGTTACAGGCGCTTCATGATTATAAAGAAAATGAAATGAATGCAGATGAAAAGTTGAAAGAGTATTTAAATATTATGGTATGAAAAACTCCGTGTGCAATATATTGTACACGGAGTTTTTTTAGGAGTACTAAAACATAAAATTTTCTTACAAATCTGATTAAAGAGTTTTTCGTTTGCTCATACTATGTAATAAGAAAGCGAAGGAGAGAGGGTGAACAACATGAGAAGAAGTCGCCGTAAATCGTTTGAAGAACTTGTAAATGAAAATAAACAACAATTATTAAGCGATCGTGATGCAATTGATCGCATTGAAGAGCGCATCGAAAAACGTTATGAAATGAAACTTTTTAAGCAAGCTGAATAATTCTTAACACTAGTACGATACTAGTGTTAAGGAGGCGATAGTAATGGGTAATCCGAAAAAAAATTCAAAAGACTTTGCACCAAATCATATTGGAACACAATCGAAAAAAGCTGGTGGAAATAAAGGAAAGCAAATGCAAGATCAAACAGGTAAACAACCGATTGTTGATAACGGTTAAAAAGGAGAATGTTATCATTCTTCTTTTTTGTGAGGAAATGAAAGATGAGTTTTTAGCAGTAATATGAAAAAAAGGGCTGACTTTTGTCAGCCCTTTTTCGTAATCGTGAAATTTTCAACGAGTAAACGCCAATTTTGCGGGAATGGTAAACCGATTTTCCAGTAACTAATACCACCTATACCTTGTTCTTTCATTAAATTGAATTTACTTTGAACAGACCGTGAATCTTCAAACCAAACTTCGTGTTGCACGCCGTTTTCATCAAAATAATTAAAATGAGGAGCTTGGGCTGTGAAATCATAACGAATAGGAACATTATATTTACGAGCTAGTGCAACAGCTGCGACGGAGCTAATTGCTTTTGCAGGTGGATTTCCTTGTTTAAATGGAAGTTTCCAATCAAACCCGTATAAATTTTGCCCCATCATAATTTTTTGTGGAGGCATTTGAGATTTTGCATATTGAAGTACTTCTTTCACTGGACCGATAGGAGAAATCGCCATCGGTGGCCCGCCCTGCCATCCCCAGTCATATGTCATAATGACGACGAAATCAACAATTTGCCCTTGCGCTTTATAATCATGAGCTTCGAAAAATTTGCCCTTTTGATTGGAACTTGTTTTCGGTACGAGAGTTGTGCTCAATGTGTACCCACTAGGTAAGCGTGTTTTTACATTTCGTAAAAAGCGATTATACGCCTCGCGGTCTTCAGGTGCTACACTTTCGAAATCGAAATGAATGTCTCGCATGCCATATTTTTCAGCTGTTTGCAAAATGTTAGTAATAAATTTGTTTTGAATCGTTGCGTCGCGTAAAATAACTGATGTTAGATCGGCACTGAAATTACCATTTTCAATATTTGTAATAACGAGCATAGGGATTGTTTTACCTTGCGTTGCAATATTAGCAATTTTAGCTGTTTCAGTAGGTTCTTTTAATGTGCCATCTCTTTTTGCCTCAAAACTAAAATAGGCTAAGTATGTTAAAAATGGATTGATGGCGCGTGTCGCATTAACTAAACTCTCTTTAATCGGTATAGTTGAAGGTTGTAAATAAGCGATGGATTCTACAGCTCGTTTTGTGCCTTTTGGTACATATAATTGTTGTCCGACATGGAGAATAGATTTTAAAGATAAATTATTAACTTTAGCTAAACTAGCGAGGGGGACATTATATGTTTGAGAAATTCGATATAGGCTGTCACCAGGCTGTACATAATAATTATTTCCTTTCGTATTAACGATAAGTGCCTGACCAACAACGAGCGTTTCAGCTGGATTTAGTCCATTGTCTTTTACTATTTCGTCAGGTGTTGATCCATATTTTGATGCCAAGCTATATACGCTATCACCACTACGAACAGTTACAATTTGAATCATATGCTGGCTCCTTTCAGTAAAAGATTCACTGTTTTTATTTTATTTTTGATGTTACTGTATTATGATTAAATGTATGCAAGGTAGCAGAAGTGAAAGAAGGCGAATACATATGTTTGTAGCAGAACATGAAGTTGAAATCCGTTATGCGGAAACAGATCAAATGGGTGTTGTTTACCATTCAAACTACTTAGTGTGGCTTGAGTTAGGTCGCACGAAACTTATACAAGATTTAGGTTTTTCATATGTTGAAATGGAGAAAGAAGGAATTATTTCTCCTGTGTTAGATTTACAAATTTCATATCGTAAAGCGATGCGTTATGGAGAAAAGGCAATCGTAAAAACATGGGTCGATACTGTGAGCCCGCTTCGCGTTGTATATGGATATGAAATATATAATGGTGATGGTGATCTTTGTATTACTGCAAGTACGACGAATATTTGTGCGAAAAAAGAAGGGTTCCGCCCTGTATCATTTAAAAAGTTATATCCTGAGTGGTATGCGAAATATGAGGAAATTAAGAAAAAATAAAAAAGCGTGGCAGAAGCCGCGCTTTTTTATTTTTCATAATTAAATTGTGGGAAGTCGTCACCTTCATGAAGTGTAACAGATAAATTATGTCCATCGAAGAACCATTCATCATCGCCTTCAATAAAGAAGTTAATACCTTCTTCTTGAATTTGAACAGCAGGGTGTGCAGGATCATCTTTACGAATACCTAAAGAAAGTCCTTTTTGCACAGTACTGCAACCACCGTATTGTACGAAAAAGCGTAGTGTTTCATTTGATTGTAAGTTTAATTCATTTTTATACCATTGTGCTGCTTCTTTTGTTACGGAAAGATTCATGTATAGTTCCTCCAAGTTATGTTGCTTTTTCTTTAGTATAAAAAATAACGCAAAAAGACGCTATTAATATGCTTCACGTTTTCTTTTTGCGTTATGTGGGTTACGATCTTATTTTTGCTTTTTTGAAAAGTTTGCTTTTGGTTCAGTTTTATTTATAATTCGTCCGATATTTGCACGGTGTTTATAAATAACCATACCTGCTAATAAACACATCGCAATAATGAAGATTTTATCCCCGCTAACAATGGATGCAATAACAGCAACAACTGCTGTTACCATAGAAGAAAGTGATACGTATCTTGTTGTAAATAAAAGGGTGAAAAATACAACAGCCAATATTGCAAAAACAACTGGTGAATAGCATAATAGCACCCCAGCAGAAGTTGCAACTGCTTTACCACCACGGAATTTCGCGAAGATCGGGTAGACATGTCCAAGAACAGCCGCTAACCCGAACCATAGTGGGTGAATATCTAATCCGAAAATCATTGGTAGACTTGTTGCTAATGTCCCTTTTAAAATGTCAGCAATTGTAACGGTAAAACCTGCTTTTTTCCCTAATGTACGGAATGTGTTTGTTCCGCCTAGATTACCGCTCCCGTGCTCACGAATATCGATTCCGTAGCCAATTTTTCCAACAACTAGTGCAAATGGAATCGAGCCAAGCAAGTAGGCAACGATAAATAAAAGATATGTAGTAACCATAAGTTCAGTCTCCTTTATTCAAATGTGTTGATAAAGGGTAAAAAGAGTTTTTCCCGTATATTGTACCATACATTTGTAAAGAGCACATTTCTTTTTTGTAAATGAAAAATTCATTATTTCGTGAAAAAAATTTCACAGTAATGTTACATTTCTCACAGAAACAGCAAGACTATATGTAGTAACATTTTAATCAAAAGACAACAACATATTGGTGGAGGGTTATAAATGTTACAAAATAATACACGTGGAGAAGAATTAATGAAAGTGTTCGAGACGATAGTCCACGGCAATGAACAAGATTTAATGCAAGAAAATGCAAATGTAGACGGCCGCTCTCCAATGGGTGTAATGGGAACGTTCGCATCTGAGAGTGCAAAATATTATGCTGTTGAGAATTTATTGTCAGATCAAGTGAAAAAAGCGATAAATGAAAATATATTATATCCACATGATTTAGATTTTTATGCGACAGGAACGACGACTTGTTCGCAAATTCCGTTAGCGCAAATGCTTGCTAACGGTTTTCATACTGGACATGGACATATGAGACAACCACAAGACATTAAAAGTGCATTGGCTCTTTCGTCTATTATTTTTCAAGCGAATCAAAATATGCAGCATGGCGGTCAATCGTTTGCACTCTTTGATATTGATTTAGCACCTTATGTACGAAAAACAATTGAGAGACATAAAAAACGATTACAATCATATCCGCTTACGAAAGAACAAATAGAAGAATTTGCATGGAAAGAAACGGAAAATGATACGTATCAAGCGTGTGAGGCTTTCGTTCATAATTCGAATAGTATGCATAGTAGGGGCGGAGGACAAGTACCGTTTATTTCTATTAATTACGGAACAGATACATCAAAAGAAGGAAGAATGTTAATTAAACAACTATTAAAAGCAACACAAGCTGGACTTGGTAAAGGAGAGACACCAATTTTTCCGATTCAAATTTTCAAGATGAAAAAAGGTGTGAATTTTGAAGAAAGTGATCCGAATTACGATTTATTTGAATTAGCATTAGAGACAACTGCAGAGCGATTATTCCCTAACTTTTCATTTTTAGATGCTCCGTTTAATACAGTGCATTATGATGGAAGACCAGAAAGTGAAGTATGTTACATGGGATGTCGTACCCGTGTTATGTCTAATATACATGGAGAAGAAACAGCGATTGGTAGAGGGAATTTATCATTTACGTCTATCAATTTAGTGAAATTAGCGTTAATTAGTGGTTCAAAAGAAGCATTTTTTGAAGCGCTAAACTACTATTTAGATTTAGGAATTAAGCAGTTATTAGAAAGATTTGCGTATCAATGTACGAAGCGAGCAAGAGATTTTCAGTTTTTATATTCACAAGGTGTATGGCGTGGTGGAGAAGCATTGCAGCCTGAAGACTCCGTAGCTTCGATTTTAAAACAAGGGACGTTAAGTGTTGGTTTTATCGGTCTTGCGGAATGTTTAGTAGCTTTAACAGGAAAGCATCATGGGGAAGATGAAGAATCATGGAAACTTGGGTACGAAATTATTTCCTTTATGAGAGATAGAATGGATAAAGCGACAGAAGAACATCAACTAAATTTCTCGATAATTGCAACTCCAGCAGAAGGATTATCAGGAAAGTTTGTGAAAAAAGATAGAGAAGAATTTGGCGTGATTAGCGGTATAACGAACCATAATTACTATACGAATTCATTCCATATTCCAGTTTATTATAACATTCAAGCGATAAATAAAATCCGTTTAGAAGGCCCGTTCCATGCTCTCTGTAATGGAGGACACATTACGTATATTGAACTGGACGGAGCAGCGATGCATAACAAAAAGGCATTAAAACAAATTGTACAAGCCATGGCAGAACATGGCGTTGGATACGGTTCAATTAATCATCCTGTTGACCGTTGTAAGTGCTGTAGTTATCACGGGGTTATTGGAAATGAATGTCCAAGTTGCGGGAATGAAGATGAGGCTAATATAGAAAGAATTCGCCGTATAACAGGCTATCTTGTAGGAGATATGTCGAAGTGGAATAGTGCGAAACGTAGTGAAGAGATAGATCGGGTGAAACATAAATGAAAGTGATGAATATTATTCATGATAGTGTAGTAGATGGAGAAGGATTGCGGACAGTCGTGTTTTTTGCGGGCTGTCCGCATCGTTGTGTCGGTTGCCATAATCCGAAATCGTGGAATATTTGCAACGGAACGGAAATGACAGTAGAAGAAATTGTGAAAGAGATTGCAAGTAATCCATTAACTGATGTAACATTTTCAGGTGGAGATCCATTTTTTCAAGCTGCTGAAGTGAAAAAGGTAGCAAAAATCGTGAAAGATTTGAAAAAAAACCTATGGATGTATACAGGTTATACGTTAGAAGAGATACAGAGTTCCCAAAATAATGATATGATAGAGTTGTTACATTATGGGGATGTTTTAGTCGATGGAAGGTTTGAAATTGAGAAAAAAGATTTAACACTTCCATTTCGCGGAAGCTCCAATCAACGTATTATT
Source organism: Bacillus sp. AY2-1 (assembly GCF_008368965.1). Classification (NCBI taxonomy): domain Bacteria; kingdom Bacillati; phylum Bacillota; class Bacilli; order Caryophanales; family Bacillaceae; genus Bacillus; species Bacillus sp. AY2-1. The sequence continues at coordinate 66,652 of NZ_QPEL01000031.1, forward strand.
CGATTGAAAGAGTAAAAAGGCGGGATAGATTATATGAATAAAACAGTATTGCTTGTTGAAGACGAAAGAAGATTACGTGAAATTGTTAGTGATTATTTTCGTAATGAAGGCTTTGAAGTAATCGAAGCAGAAGATGGAAAGAAAGCGTTAGAGTTATTTGCAGAGCATGAAATTGATTTAATTATGTTAGATATTATGTTACCGGAAATAGATGGATGGTCTGTTTGTAGACGAATTAGAAAAGAATCAGCAGTACCAATTATTATGTTGACAGCACGTTCGGATGAGGATGATACATTGCTAGGTTTCGAATTAGGTGCAGACGAGTATGTAACGAAACCATTTAGTCCGAAAGTGTTAGTAGCTCGTGCAAAGACGTTATTGAAACGTGCGGATGGCGCGGTAGGAGTAGCGGAAGAAAATGCTATGTCTTTAGCTGGAATTGAAGTGAATCGTCTATCTAGAACTGTTTTAGTAGATGGAGAAGAAATTATATTGACACATAAAGAATTTGAACTTCTCGTTTATTTAATGGAGAACAAAGGAATCGTATTATCACGTCAACATTTATTAGACCAGTTATGGGGATATGACTATTACGGTGATGACCGAACGGTTGATACCCATATTAAAAAACTTCGAAATAAGTTAGGAGATAAAGCGAAGCATATCGGTACTGTTATTCGAGTTGGTTATAAATTTGAAGAATAATCTAGAACAATTTGTGTAATTTAGCCTAGGAAAATGGCGATTTTATACTCTCTTTTGAAGGTAGAATGTACAAAAAATACTTTTCTTGTCTACAATGTTAGATAGGAGTATTTTTTTAATTGGATTTCACGATGAGTTCACAAGAAGGACACAAAACGTGACTATACTGAAAATACGAATTCACCAGAGAGGGGAAATAAAACATGGGATATTACGACGGACCAAATTTAAATGAAGAGCATAGTGAAACGAGAGAAGTGAGAAAATCAGGTAGTAAAAAAGGCTATTTCTTCACAGGTTTAGTGGGAGCTGTAGTCGGAGCGGTTTCGATTAGTTTTGCAGCACCATATATGCCATGGGCTCAAAATAATGGAGCACCAGTATCATCATTTAGTTCGGATTCAAAAGTAGAAGGTACTGTAGTTCCTGTTGTAAATAAAGCGAAAAATGAAACTGATTTACCTGGTATGATTGAAGGAGCGAAAGATGTTGTTGTAGGCGTTATTAATATGCAACAAAGCGTTGATCCATTTGCAATGCAACCGACAGGTCAAGAACAACAAGCTGGTTCAGGATCAGGTGTTATTTATAAAAAAGCAGGAAATAAAGCATATATTGTAACAAACAACCACGTAGTAGATGGAGCGAATAAACTTGCTGTAAAGCTAAGTGATGGTAAAAAGGTAGATGCAAAGTTAGTAGGGAAAGATCCTTGGTTAGACTTAGCTGTTGTTGAAATTGATGGGGCTAATGTAAATAAAGTTGCAACTTTAGGTGACTCAAGTAAACTTCGTGCGGGTGAAAAAGCGATTGCAATCGGTAACCCACTTGGATTTGACGGAAGTGTAACGGAAGGTATAATCAGTAGTAAAGAACGCGAAATCCCAGTTGATATTGATGGGGATAAACGCCCAGATTGGCAAGCACAAGTTATTCAAACAGATGCAGCGATTAATCCTGGTAACAGTGGTGGTGCATTATTTAACCAAAACGGTGAAATAATTGGGATTAATTCAAGTAAAATTGCACAACAAGAAGTTGAAGGAATTGGATTTGCTATTCCAATTAATATCGCAAAGCCAGTTATTGAATCACTTGAAAAAGACGGAGTAGTAAAACGTCCAGCTCTTGGAGTAGGTGTCGTTTCGTTAGAAGATGTGCAAGCTTATGCAGTCAATCAATTGAAAGTACCGAAAGAAGTAACTAATGGTGTTGTATTAGGTAAAATTTACCCAATATCACCGGCAGAAAAAGCTGGTTTAGAGCAATATGATATTGTCGTAGCATTAGATGATCAAAAAGTAGAAAATTCACTTCAATTCCGTAAATATTTATATGAAGAGAAAAAAGTAGGCGAGAAAGTAGACGTCACATTCTACCGTAACGGTCAAAAAATGACGAAAACAGCTACTTTAGCAGATAATTCAGCTACAAAGAATCAATAATCGAAATAAAAGAAAGTCTCTTTCATATTGAAAGAGACTTTCTTTATCGGCTATACTAAAGGAATAGGAGGGATTAATTATGACAATTGAAAACCCAACTCGTACGGAAATTGGTGAAGTGTTAAAGAAAAGCAAAACAATTGCGGTTGTTGGATTATCAGATAAGCCAGAACGTACATCGTATATGGTTTCAAAAGCAATGCAAGATGCTGGATACCGCATTATTCCAGTTAATCCAACAGTAAATGAGGTGCTTGGAGAAAAGGCAGTTTCTTCACTAAAGGATATTAAGGAACACGTTGACATTGTAAATGTATTTCGTCGCTCAGAGTTTTTAATGGATGTTGCAAAAGAATTTGTCGAGATTGATGCAGATGTTTTTTGGGCACAATTAGGAGTACAAGATGAAGATACATATAAACTTTTAAAAGAAAAAGACTATACTGTAATAATGGATCGTTGTATTAAAGTAGAACATGCGATGACAAAATAGTATAGACTTAAAGTTAGAAAGATTGATTCAGCCCTCATTATAGATAAGTAGGGCCGATGAACGAGGTGTTCATCATGAGATTTTTTAAAGGCTGTTTTTGGGGATTGTTATTTGTAATCCCATTTTGGATTTTGATCATTTGGATCATAATAAAGGTTTGGAATGTGTAATCTTGGAATACATATCCATTTCTCGTTGACAAACGATTATTTTTCTGAAATAGTAGCCTAGAGGAATCCTTGTGAGAAAACAAGGATTTTTCTATTGAAAATGGTATATAAAAGAGATAAGATAACTTGCCAAAACTATAGTCGAGGCGTTATTCTATAATAGAAACATATGTTCTGATTTTGGATTAGGAAAGGGGCAAGGAGTTTGGCGAAGCATCAGTTCCAATATAATGAAGATGCGATTCAAGTGTTAGAAGGACTTGAAGCCGTTCGAAAACGCCCGGGTATGTATATCGGGAGTACGGATAGCCGTGGATTGCATCATTTAGTATATGAAATAGTAGATAACTCCGTTGACGAGGCGTTAGCGGGATTTGGCGACGAAATTTCTGTCGTAATACATAAAGATAATAGTATTAGCGTTATAGATAAAGGGCGAGGAATGCCTACGGGAATGCATAAACTTGGGAAACCTACACCTGAAGTTATTTTAACTGTACTTCATGCAGGTGGTAAGTTTGGTCAAGGTGGCTATAAAACGAGTGGTGGTTTACACGGTGTTGGGGCATCAGTTGTAAACGCCTTGTCAGAATGGTTAGTAGTAACAATTAAACGTGATGGTAACATTTATGAACAACGCTTTGAAAATGGTGGCGTTCCTGCAACAACGTTAGAGAAAATCGGGAAAACAAAAGAGTCTGGTACAACAATGCATTTCAAACCAGATACAACGATTTTTAGTACGACAAATTACAATTATGAAACATTATGTGAGAGATTACGTGAATCTGCATTCTTATTAAAAGGAATGAAAATCTCAATAAAAGACGAACGTAATGATTTAGAAGATATATTTCATTATGAAACAGGAATTGAAGCTTTCGTTTCATATTTAAACGAAGAAAAAGATTCAATTCACCCGGTTGTATATTTCACTGGTGAACAAAACGGGATTGAAGCAGAACTAGCATTCCAGTTTAATGATGGTTACTCAGAAAATATTCTTTCGTTTGTAAATAACGTACGTACAAAAGATGGTGGAACACACGAAGCTGGATTTAAAACAGCAATGACGCGTGTGTTCAATGAGTATGCTCGTAAAGTTTCATTATTAAAAGAAAAAGATAAAAATTTAGAAGGTACAGATATTCGTGAAGGTGTAGCGGCTATCGTTTCTGTACGTGTACCAGAAGAAGTACTGCAGTTTGAAGGACAAACGAAAGGGAAACTTGGTACAAGTGAAGCTCGTTCTTCTATTGATGCCATTGTATCAGAGCATCTAGCTTACTTTTTAGAGGAAAACCCGGATGTAGCTACACTTCTTGTGAGAAAGGCAGTTAAAGCAGCGCAAGCACGTGAGGCTGCTCGTAAAGCGAGAGAAGAAGCACGTAGTGGTAAGAAAAAGAAAAAATCAGAAGGTACTTTAAGTGGGAAGTTAACACCTGCACAATCACGTAACCCTCAGAAAAACGAATTGTATTTAGTAGAGGGTGACTCGGCTGGCGGTTCAGCAAAGCAAGGGCGAGATCGTCGTTTTCAGGCGGTACTACCATTGCGTGGTAAAGTAATTAATACGGAGAAAGCAAAGCTTGCTGATATTTTTAAGAATGAAGAGATTAATACAATTATTTATGCAATTGGCGGCGGTGTAGGAAATGAATTCGCTGTTGAAGATATTAACTACGATAAAGTTGTTATTATGACCGATGCAGATACGGATGGAGCTCATATTCAAGTATTGTTATTAACGTTCTTCTACAGATATATGAAGCCACTTATCGAAGCCGGTAAAGTGTTTATCGCACTTCCTCCTTTATACAAGGTAAGTAAAGGGAAAGGTAAGAGTGAGGTAATTGAATACGCTTGGTCAGATGAGGAATTAGACGGTGTAACGAAAAAAGTTGGCAAAGGCTATATGTTACAACGTTATAAAGGACTTGGTGAAATGAATGCGGATCAATTATGGGAAACAACAATGAATCCTGAAACGCGTACATTAATTCGCGTGAAAATTGATGATGCAGCAAGAGCAGAGCGTCGCGTTACAACATTAATGGGCGATAAAGTAGAACCGCGCCGTAAATGGATTGAACGTAATGTACAGTTTGGTATGCAAGAAGAAGGAAATATTTTAGAAAATGAAATGATTATGGAGACGGAGGTGGAATAACATGCAAGCAGAGAAGTTTCATGACCTCCCGCTTGAAGACGTGTTAGGTGACCGCTTTGCACGTTATAGTAAATATATTATTCAAGATCGTGCACTTCCAGATGCACGTGATGGCTTAAAGCCAGTACAAAGACGTATTTTATATTCTATGTATGTAGAAGGTAATGTACATGATAAAGCGTTTCGTAAATCAGCTAAAACAGTAGGTAATGTTATTGGTAATTATCATCCACATGGAGATTCCTCTGTATATGAAGCAATGGTTCGCTTAAGCCAAACTTGGAAAGTACGTAATGTTTTAGTTGAAATGCATGGTAATAACGGTAGTGTTGATGGGGACCCAGCGGCAGCGATGCGTTATACGGAAGCTCGTTTATCACCAATCGCATCTGAATTATTACGTGATCTTGATAAAGAAACAGTTGAATTCGTGTCAAACTTTGATGATACGAGTGAAGAACCGGTTGTATTACCAGCAGCGTTCCCGAATTTATTAGTAAACGGATCTACAGGAATTTCCGCTGGTTATGCAACAGAAATTCCTCCGCATCATCTTGGAGAAGTTATTGACGCTACAATGATGCGTATTGATAAGCCAAATAGTACTGTTGATGATTTATTAACAGTTATGAAAGGACCAGATTTCCCAACAGGCGGTATTATTCAAGGGATTGATGGTATTAAAAAGGCGTATGAAACAGGAAAAGGTAAAATTATTATTCGCGGAAAAGCAGAAATTGAAACAGTGCGCGGTGGGAAACAACAAATTGTAATCACTGAAATTCCTTACGAAGTGAATAAGGCAAACCTTGTAAAGAAAATGGATGAATTACGTCTAGATAAAAAGTTAGATGGCATTGCTGAAGTACGTGATGAGACGGATCGTACTGGTTTACGAATCGTTGTTGAATTAAAGAAAGAAGTAAACGCCGAAGGTATTTTAAATTATTTATATAAAAATACAGATTTACAAATTCCATATAACTTTAATATGGTAGCGATCAATAATCGCCGTCCAACACTTATGACATTACCGAAAATTTTGGATGCTTATATTGGACATCAAAAAGAGGTTATTACGAGACGTTCACAATATGAATTAAGAAAAGCAGAAAATCGTCAACATATTGTAGAAGGTTTAAAGAAGGCATTATCGATTTTAGACCAAGTAATCGAGACAATTCGAGCTTCAAAAGATAAACGTAATGCGAAAGATAATTTAAGTGCAAAATTTGGCTTTACAGAAGCACAAGCAGAAGCAATTGTATCCTTGCAATTATATCGCTTAACGAATACAGACATTACGGCGTTACAAGAAGAAGCAGATGAGCTTAATAAGAAAATTCTAGAGCTACAGTCAATTTTACAAAGTGAAAAAAGATTACTTCAAGTCATTAAAACTGATTTGAAGAGAGTTAAGAAAACATATAGTGATGATCGCCGTGCTATTATTGAAGAACAAATTGAAGAAATTAAAATAGACGTAGAAGTGATGATTCCACAAGAAGATGTCATCGTTACTGTAACGAAAGAAGGATATGTGAAACGTACTGGATGGCGCTCACATAATGCATCAAACGGCAAAGACTTCGGTATGAAAGAGGGTGACATCTTACTTGAACGATTCGATACGAATACGACTGAAACAGTTCTTTTATTCACAAGTAAAGGGAACTATATATATCTTCCAGTATACGAAATGCCAGATATTCGTTGGAAAGATTTAGGTCAGCACGTTGCAAATATCGTTTCACTCGACCGAGATGAAACGATCATTTGGGTAACGGTTGTACCGAACTTTGAGGAAGAAAAACGATTTATCGTATTTGTAACACGAAATGGTATGATAAAGAAAACAGAATTAAATCAATATAAAGTTCAGCGTTATTCAAGGGCATTCGTTGCTGTAAACTTGAAAAAAGGTGATGAAGTTGTCGATATATTTGCGACAGATGGAACGAGTGATATCGTTCTTGCTACACATGGTGCATATGCACTTATTTTCCATGAAGATGAAGTAAGTCCAGTCGGTGTAAGAGCTGCTGGTGTGAAAGCAATTAATTTAAAAGAAGATGACTATGTCGCTTCTGGTAAACCGTTAAATGGTGACAAAGATCAACTTATTCTCGTAACGCAGCGCGGTGCTGTAAAACGTCTAAAAGCATCAGAAATTGAGAAATCAACGAGGGCGAAACGAGGTCTTGTTATTTTCAAAGAGTTAAAACGTAATCCATACCGCATTGTCGGTATTGAAATTGTTCGGGACGATGAATTAGTTTATATGAAGACAGAGAAAAATATTGTAGAAGAGATTGATCCGAAAGCGTATCGAAATAAAGACCGGTATAGTAATGGTAGCCTAGTGCTAGATGTTAATGATACTGGTGAAGTAGTAGAAACGTGGACGAAAAAACGACCGGAGTAAAGTGAAACTATAATCAGTGGGGATTTTGTTCATCCCCACTGATTATTAGTTGAACCAATCGGACTTTAACGGGCAGTTGGTCTCCCATCTAACTCCTTCGCGGTCGGGAGCCTTACTGCCCGTTCAATCGGGTTAAAAAAAGCATCTTGCTATGAATAGTAGCAAGATGCTTTTTTCTAGGCAATTTATTATGTAAATAATAATAATCTTGTTATAATAACTGGATGAAATCGTTCTCATAAAGCGAAACTTTAATCAATGGGGATTTTCTTTATCCCCAACGAAACTTTAATCAATGGGGATTTTCTTTATCCCCACTGATTATTAGTTGAACCAATCGGGCTTTAACGAGCAGTTGACTCCTCACCTAATTTCTTAGCTTTCGCTGGATTTTGAGTTAGGAATCTTACTGCCCGTTAAAGCTGGACAAATGGAGGGGCAACATGAAAAAAATAGGTGTAGGGATTGTAGGATTTGGTTTTTCTAGTACGACATTTCATATCCCACTATTACAAACAATAGAAGAATATGATATTCGTGCTGTATTATCCTCAAAAGAAGAGGTAGTAAAAGAAACATTACCAAACGCTAATGTTGTTAGTACAATTGATGAATTGGTGAAGCGAGCTGATGTTGACTTAGTTGTTATTACATCACCTAATACAACTCATTTTCCATATGTAAAAGAAGCAATTTTAAACGGTAAGCATGTTGTTGTAGAAAAACCATTTGTTGTTTCAATTGAAGAAGGGGAAGAGCTTATTTCATTAGCAGAGCAGCATAATGTAATGTTAAGCGTATATCATAATCGTCGTTTTGATAATGATTTCTTAACAATTAAGAAATTGTTAGGAGAAAACAGAGTAGGGAATGTATACGCATATGAATCAAATTTTGATCGTTTCCGTCCACATGTGCGTGATCGATGGAGAGAAAAAAATCTACCAGGTTCCGGTATATTATACGATTTAGGATCGCATTTAATTGACCAAGCGTTATCAATATTTGGGAAACCAGATGCGATAAGTGCAGATGTAATAAAACAACGACCAGGTGCAGAGGTGGATGATTATTTCCACATAGTACTGCATTACGGAGCTAAACGTGTCATTTTACGTAGTAGCAGTTATGTGAAAAAAGCTGGACCGCATTTTATAGTGCATGGAGAGAAAGGTTCTATCGTGAAGTACGGTATGGATTCGCAGGAAGAGCAATTAAAAAATGGAATGAAGCCAGGTGATAATGGTTATGGAGTAGATGATGAAGAGAATTTTGCTACTTTAGAAACAGAAGAAAGCTTAGAGCACATTCCAACAGAAGTCGGTTGTTATGACAATTATTATAAAGGTGTACGAGATAGTATATTAAATGGTGAGAAACTACCTGTAACAGCAAAAGAAGGCTTAGATGTTATTAAACTGATTCAATTAGCGATTGAAAGCAGTGAAAAGGGTAGAGTCATTTCTATAAAATAAAAAAGACACGAAATTCGTGTCTTTTTTATTAGGAATATGTGAATATGATTAATTATTTAGTTTAGTCGTTTATCATACATTAATTGGATTTGTATGCCATAAGGATCTTCAATAATACCATATGCTTCACTAAATATATTTTTTTCTAGGGGAGAGATTATTTTCACATGCTTATCGGAAATTAAATTATTATAAAACCTTTGTATTTCTTCTAAATTAGCGCTTTGAATGCAAAGTGACATGTTATTTCCAACGTTATAACGTTCATTAGGCTTCATTGTATCTTCTGCTATCATTAGCTTTGTATTCCCAATTTGTAAAACAGAGTGAGCAATATGATCTTTATTTTCACTTTTAATTTTAAAAGAACTATCTCTTTTCGCCAGTTCTTCATACGTAACAACCATTAACTTTTTGGCTTCTAAATGACGTGTATAAAAGTTAATTGCCTCCTTTGCTTGCCCATTCATTGAAAGAAAAATAGCTATTTCTAATGTCATAAATATATAACTCCTTTATTAGTTGATAATTATAATATAGATTAAAAGGGTTTCAATACATGACACCTTTTTGGGAGGGAAATATGAAAAAAACGGAACGAATAAATGATATGCTTATTTTCTTAAATAATAAAAGATATTTTAATTTAAAAGATTTAATGGTTAGATATGATATTTCTAAAAGTACCGCTTTGCGAGATATTCAATCATTGGAAGAAATAGGTGTACCCATATATTCTGAATTGGGTAGAAATGGAAGTTATAAAATTATAGAAAATAGTGTTTTATCGCCAATTTATTTTAGTGTGGATGAAATGTATGCCTTATATTTTTCAATTCTTACGCTAAATGGATACAAGACAAAACCATTTAATGTAGAAAGTATTGCGCTTGAAAATAAATTTAAACATGTATTACCTGATAATGCGAGTAAAAATATTTCAATTATGGAACGAACGCTTTCCTTTGAAGTAACAAATCATAGTAATTTTAGTCCGTTCTTAAAAGAAATTTTACAGGGGATTTTTGCTGAGCGAGTTTATCATTTAACATATTTAAAAAAAGGTGAGGAGAAAGCATTGGTTGCCCAATTTATTCGAATAGAATCTAAATTTGGCCAGTGGTATGCTAAAATCTTTAATTTTGAGACGAATAATGTTCAAATAATTAGATGTGATAAAATTCTTTCTATTGTGGAAACGAGCAATATTAATCCAAAAAATCTTGAAGAATTATTAAGTTATCTTACTACTTTTCACAGAAAGCCGGATGCAATTAATTTTAGCGTCATTGTTAATCAAAAAGGAAAAGACATTTTTGATAAAGAGAATTACCCTTCCATGAGGATGCAAAAGGAAAATGAAAATTACATTATAACAGGCTATTTTAACAAGCAAGAATTTGATTTTATTTCAAATTATTTTCTGAATTTCGGTGAAACGATTATTTCAATTCAGCCTGTTATGCTAAAAGAGTTAATCTATAATAAGGTGTTATCTATAAAGAAGCATTTAACTTCTTTAAGATAAAGTTAGTTTTAGACATTTTTTGATATGAAAAAGCCCTTGCGATTTAAATATCCAAAGGGCTTTTTGGTAATTCTATTTGTTCTTTAGAAAAATTATTTTTCTGGGACGGAGAGTCCATAAAAGAACATCGTAACGATATCTTGTATATGTTTTTCACGATCTCCTTCAAGAAGTTGTGCTCCAAATTCATCACCTAATTTTGTAAACATTTGAATGTAAAGTAACATCATTTCTTTAGTAAGGTGAGGATTAATTTCGTTTTTGCGCTGCGCTCGTTCTAATATTTCTAAATACCAGGGCAGGATTTTTTCATTTTGATAACTATAAATAAACTTCCGGAGTTCTTCGTCCCTTTGCATCATTTGTAGTAACATATCAGGTTGAAATAACCCGCCAGTATTCATTTTTCTTACAATCATTTTTTGCATCATATCATGAAAAGGTAATTTTTCTTCTGCAAGCTCTTTATAATATTGAAATTCAGATATGATAAATTCTTGTATAAGCTCCCTAAATAACGCATCTTTACTTCCGAAATGATTATAAATTGTAACTTGAGAAACGTTCGCTTCTTTTGCGATATGTTCTATTTTCACTTCATTAAATCCACGTTCTGAAAATAATACGAATGCTGCTTCTTTAATGGCACGTTTTTTCTTTTCTTTTACTCTTTCAAATCCGTTCAATGCAATCACCTCACTTAAAATATACAAGAAAAAATAATGGAAAACAATAATTTTGAAATATGGACTAATAAATATTTCAAAAAGTTGTTGCGAATATGAAAGATGAGGAGTACAATGATTTTGAAATATCACATATTAAATATTTCAAAAAATGAGGTGGAATTATGATTTCAGTTCAGGATGTCACAAAACAGTTTTCGAATGGAAAAGGTTTGTTTCATATTACATTTGATGTAAAAGAGGGAGAAGTATTTGGTTATTTAGGACCGAATGGTGCCGGGAAATCAACGACGATTCGTAATTTAATGGGATTTATAAAACCGACAGCTGGTAAAGCGACAATTTTTGGATTAGATTGTTGGAATGAAGCAGCGAAAATTCAAAGGGAAGTTGGTTATCTACCGGGTGAAATTTCTTTTATTGAAGGAATGAACGGATTAGAGTTTTTAAAATTAATGCAAGGAATGCGTGGATTAAAGGATACGAAAAGACGAGATGAACTGATAGATCGTCTGCAATTTGATGTGAAAACACCGATTCGCAAAATGTCTAAAGGAATGAAGCAAAAAGTGGGGATAGTTGCTGCATTTATGCACGATCCAGAGGTGTTAATTTTAGATGAACCAACATCTGGACTTGATCCACTTATGCAGCAAGTATTTATAGAATTAATATTAGAGGAAAAGCAAAGAGGAAAAACAATCCTAATGTCATCACATATTTTCACTGAAATTGAGCGTACGTGTGATCGAGTAGCGATTATTAAAGATGGTCGACTCGTAACGGTTGAAAATATTCACGATTTACAAAGTATGAGACGACAGGTAATAGATGTAACCGTATCATCGCAAGAAGAGATTGAATCTCTTACAAAGTGTAATTTGCAATTTGAAGTGGTAAAAGGTAGAGAGGCATCTATCATTGTACAAGGAAACTATCAAACTGTTTTACAAACAATTTCAAACTATAATGTAACGGCACTTCAAACGAGAGCGATGGATTTAGAACATTTATTTATGCATTATTACGATAAGAAAGAAGGGGTAACGCATGAATAAGCAATTATTTTTAGCTAGTTTGAAAGAAACACAAAAAAATATTTTGAGTTATGCGTTTGGTGCGGCTTTATATTTGTGGTTATTAATTTGGATATTCCCGTCAATGGTATCAGCGAAAGGGCTAAATGAACTAATAGCTGCCATGCCTGATAGTGTGAAAAAAATCGTTGGTATGGAAAGTCCGATTCAAAACGTAATGGATTTTTTAGCTGGTGAATACTATAGTCTATTGTTTATTATCATTTTAACAATTTTTTGTGTAACAGTTGCAACACATTTAATTGCTCGTCATGTAGATAAAGGAGCAATGGCATACTTGTTAGCAACACCTGTATCTAGAGTGGAAATTGCTATTACACAAGCTGCTGTTCTCATATTGGGACTTCTGATTATTGTATCTGTTACGTATGTAGCTGGGTTAGTAGGTGCAGAATGGTTTTTACAAGATAATAACTTAAATAAAGAATTATTTTTGAAGATAAATGTAGTCGGAGGGCTCATATTTTTAGTCGTTAGTGCGTATTCATTTTTCTTTTCTTGTATATGTAATGACGAAAGAAAGGCACTAAGTTATTCAGCGAGTTTAACTATCTTATTTTTCGTATTGGATATGGTAGGTAAATTAAGTGATAAGTTAGAGTGGATGAGAAGTCTATCATTATTCACGCTGTTTCATCCGAAAGAAATTGCTGAAGGAACGTATAATATATGGCCGGTAAGTATAGGTTTAACTGCTGGAGCACTTTGTATTTTCATAGTAGCAATTGTAGTTTTTAAGAAGAGGGATTTACCGTTGTAAAGTAGAAAGTCCACTGAGAAAGTGGGCTTTTTTTATTTGTAAATTAAATCTAGTATGTTTATTACATAACACTTATAAAGGATATTTGTCTTTTTATTTACAAAAATATTCAAAAAAATGAACCTTTTCCTAGGTTCCTACGTCTAATACATGTAAAGTTAAATTTGAAGTGAGGATGAAACAGGAGGAGCAATTGTGAAAGTAATCCCTTTATATAAAATGATTATAAAAGAAGAAACCGATGTTTCTTTAGCGAAAAAAGGCGATCATGAAGCCTTTATAACGCTTATACATACAGAAAAAGTGAAGATGTATCGAATAGCAAAGGCGATGTTACGTGATGAGACAAATATAGAGGACGCGATACAGACAACAATTTTAAAAGCTTATGAAAATATAAAAAAACTAAAAAAAGAAGAGTTTTTTCAAACTTGGTTAATTCGAATTTTAATGAATGAGTGTAACAATATTATTAGAGCGTATAAAAATGTAATTGTGACAGAAGAGAATGATTACAATATGAGTGCGTGTGATCAGTATGAAGATATAGATTTGTATAATGCGATTCAATCGTTACATGAAGAATTAAGAGCTGTTACGGTGCTTTATTACTATGAAGATATGAATCAAGATAGTATTGCGAAGCTGTTAGAAATACCGAAAGGAACAGTGAAATCAAGATTATCGCGTGCGAGGGAACAACTACAAAAACGATTAAAGATGGAATAGGGGGTGTAAAGGGTGGATAGTGAAAAATTATTTGATGAGAAATTAAAAAAGAGAATAAAAAATGAAAATGTTATAGTACCTCCAGAGTTAAATGAGAAGATTAATGGTACACTACATAATCTTCAGGTAAAAAAGAAGAGTTACAAAATCCATATGATGATAATTAGTGCAGCGGTTTGTATACTTTCAGTGGTATCTATGTCTGAGTTTTCTATACAAAGTTTCGCGCAAAACGGTGGAGTATTTGAATATGTAAAGAAAAAAGCGTTTTCTGATTATGAAAATGAAGAAGAAATAAAATCAAATGTACATTATCCAGATAAAGAAAAGATTCATCAAAAGATGCTAGATTCTATTGATTATTTTAAAAATAGTTCAGGACAATTTGAGGAATATTCTAGCTCATCAAGAATTGCTACAACATATAAGTATGCAATTGATACGGAAAAACAAAGAGGTATCTCTTCGAAAGAAGATAAACTAGCGAAAAAACGAACAATTATATATAACGAGGGCAAGAAAAAAGAGTTTGATGATGAGAAGTATACCTATAAAGAGACAAAATGGAACCCGAAAGAAAGAAACAATGAATTATTAAAGTTAAATCCTACGGAAAGGTTATTGAGAAAATCAGGTGAAAAAAAGCGATATGATGATGAATATGTAGGACTAGCGAAATATAGTATTCAATCAGAATTCGCAGATTTGTTAATTCGATATAAAGATTGGAATTATAAAGAAACGAAATATCTTGGATTAGATTGTTACAAAATTGAAGGAGTCATCAATATAGAGATGCCTGTTAGCACCTCTGAAGATTTAAGAGGGAAATTCGAAATGGTTGTGGAGAAAAATACAGGGATTATGTTGAAATTTCTTAGTTTTCAAGAAGGCTTGATTCAATATTCACTTACGACAGAATGGATACAAATAGATAAGGGATTGAAAGAAAGTATGTTTCAAAAGGATAGCGCTAAATATGAAAAACATATTGGATGAATAGAAACAGGAGGAGAGTAAATGGGGAATCATTCATCTTTAAGAGAAGAGAAAAATAAGCAAAAATATAAAAAGAAAACGATAATAAGTTTACTACTAGCGGTATTGCTATTTGGTGGAATTGGCTATGGAGCCTATGTATATATGAAAACTTCTAGTCTCGTACAAAAATCTAATTTGAATTTAGCACGAGGTGAAAAATCCAATTTACGTGAGAAATCTGTAAAGCCAATTGCAAATCATGTTTCACTTTTAATTATGGGAATTGATGAAAATCAAGAACGACAAAAGGAGTATAATGGTGCATTTCATACAGATGCATTATTGTTAGCGACTTTTAATAAAGACGATAAAACAGTGAAATTAACGAGCATACCGCGTGATACATATACATACGTTCCAGTTGAAAAGAAAAAAGATAAAATAACCCATGCATATGGAAGTGGTTTCGTTAAAAATGGTAAAGATGGAGGACCGCAAGCTTCTGTGGAAGCGGTAGAAAAATTGTTACAAGTGCCCGTTGATTATTTTGTGAAATTTAATTTTGGTTCCTTTACTAAAATTGTTGATGGGTTAGATGGTATTGAAGTAGATGTCCCAGTTGAATTTACGGAGCAAAATAGTAAAGATGAACCTGATGCGATTCATTTGAAAAAAGGATTGCAAAAATTAAATGGGGAAGAAGCACTTGCACTAGCAAGAACGCGCCATATTGATAGTGATGCGATGAGAGGGCAGAGGCAACAACTTGTTATTGAATCGATTTTAAGTAAATTAAAAAGTATAGGATCGATTACGAAGCTAGAAAAAATAGTTGAGGCAGTTGACGACGATTTTAAAACAAACTTAGTAATGGATGATATTTTATCTTTTTATAAATACGGTTTAAACGGTTCAGTTGAAAAAATACAACTAGCTGGTGATGATTTATATTTACCTAATGGTCCAAATGGGCAACGTGTATATTATTATAATCCTAATAAAAAAGATTTGCAGAGTTTGAGTAATACTCTTAGAACACATCTAGGGTTAAGTGAAAAGCAAATTGAGGAGAATTAAAGCAGACGTAATGTCTGCTTTTTATTGTGTATAATAGTATGTCATTTATTTTTAAATGTTATATACTATTTTCAAATTAAAGATAATAGTGTAACATAAAATTGTGGTTTAAGTTAAATAGCAAGGGGGCTATCACATAGAATAAATGTTATTGCTTAAAATAGTTTGGGAGAAATGAAAATACAGGGGAGTAGCAAAAATGAGAATTGCAAAGAATTTAACATTCCAAGTTATAGTGGCCATTATTTGTGGTATTGCAGTAGGGGCAATTTGGCCGAGTGTTGGACAACAAATGAAGCCAATTGGTGAAACATTCATCAATATGATTAAAATGGTAATTGCACCGATTATCTTTTTAACAATTGTGCTCGGTATTGCAAGTATGGGAAGTATGAAAAAGGTAGGCCGTGTTGGTGGGAAGGCACTATTATATTTTGAAATTGTTACAACAGCGGCTTTAATTATTGGTATCATCGTAGCGAATGTTGTGCGTCCCGGAGACGGATTAGATCCCTCAAAACTAAAGGGCGGAGATGTTTCGCAATATGTACAAAGCGGACAAGAAATGAAATGGATGGATTTCTTTTTACATATCGTGCCGTCTAACATGTTTGAAGCATTCGCCAAAGGTGATATTTTACAAGTTCTGTTCTTCTCCATTTTATTCGGCGCAGGGTTAACGATGTTAGGGAAAAATGGACAACCGGTTATTGACTTTTTTGAAAGATTATCGAAAGTATTTTTTAACATTTTATCAATTGTAATGAAATTAGCACCGGTTGGAGCATTCGGTGGGATGGCATTTACAATTGGGAAGTATGGTTTAAGCACGCTCATACCACTTGGCAAATTAATGATTTGTGTATATGCGACAATGGCATTATTTGTTTTTATTGTTTTAAATTTTATTTGTAAACTGTACAAATTTAGTTTGTGGAAATATTTAGCGCATATTAAAGAAGAATTACTTATTGTTCTTGGGACATCATCGTCAGAATCAGTACTGCCGCGAATGATGACAAAGATGGAAGACTTCGGGTGTTCGAAACCAGTAGTAGGTTTAGTCATTCCAACAGGTTATTCTTTTAACTTAGATGGAACAACGATTTATTTATCAATGGCAACTATATTTTTAGCTCAAGTTTTTCACGTCGATCTTTCACTAGGTCAACAATTAACTATAATAGCTATTTTGTTAGTTACATCTAAAGGAGCAGCAGCAGTAACTGGTGGAGGTTTTATTGTGCTAGCATCTACTTTATCTGCAATGAATGTTATCCCATTAGAAGGTTTAGCGCTATTACTTGGTGTAGATCGTTTCATGTCAGAAGCACGTGCTATCGTTAATTTAATTGGTAACGGTATTGCAACTGTAGTTGTTGCAAAAAGTGAAAATGAATTT
Organism: Bacillus sp. AY2-1; assembly: GCF_008368965.1. Lineage (NCBI taxonomy): Bacteria > Bacillati > Bacillota > Bacilli > Caryophanales > Bacillaceae > Bacillus > Bacillus sp. AY2-1. The sequence continues at coordinate 83,801 of NZ_QPEL01000031.1, forward strand.
GATGATGAGAAGTATACGAAAGTAATAGAGGAAATGAAAAGAGAAAAAATAGCCGGGTAAAAAGTCAGTTTTGCTGACTTTTTTTATTTTTGTAGGAAAGGAGTTTCTAAAAATATACATTATTTATTAACAAGAGCTCATAGATATTTAATGTGTAAATATGATAAATACCATTAAAGTGGTACATTTATATGAAAGAGAAATAGAATTTGAAGATCATATGGAATTTTTATGAATATTACTGTAAGAAAATAATTTTTTAAAAATTTTCAATAATAATACTTTACAAATTTTAAAAAATTAGTAGAATAAGAAGTAGTAAGAATCGTCTGATAAATATATAGAGAAAAACAGAATTATCAGAAAATTCTTGAATAGCTATCGTTTAGAATTAGGGAGGGTACAGAAAATGAAAAAGAAACAAATGAAAAAACTAACAGCAGTTGTAGCACCGGTTTTAGCAATGAGCATGGCGTTAACAGCATGTTCTACATCAGGTGGAGATAAGAAGACAAGCACAAATTCTAGCTCTGGTGGAGATAGTAAGTCAGGGGAAAAATTAGCAACGAAACAAGTGCTGAATCGAACAGTAACACAAGAAATTCCAACTATGGATTCTTCTAAATCAACTGATACAGTATCTTCACAAATGCTTGGTAATACGATGGAGGGTTTATATCGTCTTGATAAAGACAATAAGCCGATTCCAGCAGCGGCAGAATCTAGTACGAAAAGTGAAGATGGTAAAAAATATACGTTCAAACTACGTAAAGATGCAAAATGGTCAAATGGAGATCCAGTAACTGCAAAGGATTTCGTATATGCTTGGCAACGTCTGTTAGATCCAAAAACGGCTGCTGAGTATGCATTTATTGCATTCCCGATTAAAAATGCAGAAGTAGTAAATAAAGGAGAAAAACCTGTAACTGAATTAGGTGTGAAGGCGGTAGATGATCTTACACTTGAAGTTGAGTTAGAGCAAGCGGTACCGTACTTCTTAAATTTAGTAGCATTCCCATCATATTATCCATTAAACGAAAAGTTTGTTAAAGAAAAGGGCGAGAAGTTCGGTTTAGAGGCTGATACAACTGTCTATAACGGACCGTTCGTTCTTAAAGATTGGAAGCATGAACAAGGATGGCAATTAAAGAAAAATGATCAATATTGGGATAAAAAGACTGTAAAACTTGAAGAAGTTAACTTTAGTGTTGTTAAAGAGGCTGCAACTTTAGTCAATCTATATGATAGCGGTCAAGTTGACTTTGCTTTATTAAATGGAGAGTTCGTTGATAAATATAGAAGCAAGAAAGATGAATTTGGCACATATTCACAAGTGAGTACGTATTTCATTCGTATGAACCAAAAACGTGATGGACAAGACACGCCATTAAAGAGCAAAAAATTACGTGAAGCAATTGCGCTATCAATTGATAAAAAGAATTTAGCAAATGTAATTTTAAATGATGGATCAAAAGAAGCTGACTTCTTAGTACCAAAAGGATTAGCAACGGGACCAGACGGTAAAGATTTCCAAGAAACATTTAAAAACGGTTTGAAACCAAATCCTAAAAAAGCTGCTGCAGCTTGGGAAGAAGCGAAAAAAGAACTTGGAAAAGATCAAGTTACAATCGAATTCTTAAACTACGATACTGGTAATGCGAAAAAAGTTGGCGAATATATTAAAGATCAGATTGAGAAAAACTTAAAAGGTGTAACAGTTAATATTAAACTTCAACCATTTAAGCAAAAACTAAAATTAGAAACTGAACAACAATATGATATTTCGTATGGCGGATGGAATCCGGATTATGCAGATCCAATGACGTTCTTAGATATGTTTGAGACTGGACATTCACATAACCAAATGAGCTTCTCTGACCCTAAATATGACGGCATGGTGAAAAAAGCTGGGACGGAATTAATGAGTGATGCGAAAAAACGTTGGGAAGAGTTAGGAAAAGCTGAAAAAACATTACTTGAAGAAGATGTAGCGATTGTACCTTTATACCAACGTGGAGATTCTTATGTTTTACAACCAAATGTAAAAGGTGTAGTAAAACACAATATCAGTCCAGAATTCAGCTTTAAGTGGGCATATGTAACTGAAAAATAATAGAGTTGAAAAAGCATTTAAAAGTGGCTTAGCTACTTTTAAATGCTTTTTTTGTGAGCTTAAAATACTAATTTTTAGTATGGTTAAATAGAGGAGAATAAGGTGTATAGTATGTACATATAGTAGATGGGAGATAAATCCTACTAAGAAATCAGAATATTTAAAATAAAAATATTTGCAATTAGGGAAAAAAGAGTAGAATGACATTAGTTGTAATCTTCTAAAAAAAAGTCTTTAGTAAGGGGTCTCTCAAGGGTTGGTAATGTACATATAATTAGGGAGGGTACAAAAATGAAGAGAAAAAAATGAAAAAGTTAACGGCAGTTGTAATACCAGTTTTAGCGATGAGTGTTGCATTGACAGCATGTTCTGGATCAGGTGGGGAAAAGAAAACGACTACTACATCAAATAGTGGGGAAGAAAAAAATCTGATATTAAATATGCAGCGAAACAAGTATTAAATCGTACGGAAAACCAAGAAATTCCGACGATGGATACTTCTAAATCTACTGATACATTAGGTGCGCAAATTTTAGGGAACACGATGGAAGGCCTATATCGCCTTGATAAAGATAATAAGCCAATTCCAGCAGCGGCAGAGTCTAGTACGAAAAGCGAGGATGGCAAAAAATATACATTTAAACTACGTAAAGATGCAAAATGGTCAAACGGTGATCCTGTAACAGCGAAAGATTTCGTATATGGATAGCAACGCTTACTTGATAAAAATACAGCGGCAGAATATGCGTTTATCGCTTTCTATATTAAAAATGCAGAAGCAATTAATAAAGGTGAAAAACCTCTACCAGATTTAGGAGCAAAAGCGGTAGATGATTATACACTAGAAGTAGAATTAGAAAAGCCAGTACCGTATTTCTTGAATTTAATGGCATTCCCATCGTACTATCCTTTAAATGAAAAGTTCGTAAAAGAAAAAGGAGATAAGTTCGGTTTAGAAGCAGATACAACGTTGTATAACGGACCGTTCGTTATGTCTTCATGGAAACATGAACAAGGTTGGCAGCTAAAGAAAAATGATAAGTACTGGGATAAAAAGACTGTGAAATTAGAAGAAATTAACTATAGTGTAGTAAAAGAGGTTGCAACGAAAGTAAACTTATATGATACAGGATCAATTGATTTTACATTACTATCAGGAGAGTTTGTAGATAAATATAAATCGAACAAAGAAGAATATGGTGAGTATGCGGAATCAAGTACATTCTTCTTACGTTTAAATCAAAAACGTAACGGACAAGATACGCCTTTAAAGAGCAAAAAACTTCGTGAAGCAATTGCATTATCAGTTGATAAAAAAGGCTTAGCGAACGTTATTTTAAATAACGGTTCAAAAGCAAAAGATCAATTAGTACCAAAAGGGCTTGCGACAGGTCCTTTTGGTAAATATTACCAAGATGCATTTAAAAATGGTCTAAAATATGATCCGAAAAAAGGTGCAGCAGCTTGGGAAGCAGCGAAAAAAGAACTTGGAAAAGATCAAGTTACAATTGAATTGCTAAGCTATGATGATGGAACTGCGAAAAAGATTGCTGACTATGTAAAAGATCAAATTGAGAAAAATTTAAAAGGTGCAACAATTAATACGAAAATTCAGCCGTTCAAACAAAAATTAAAATTAGAAACTGCGCAAGATTATGAAATTTCTTATGCAGGTTGGAGTCCAGACTATGCGGATCCAATGACATTTATTGATATGTTTGAATCGAAGAGCCCGTACAACCAAATGAGTTATTCAAATCCAAAATACGATGAAATGGTAGGAAAAGCAGGTAATGAATTAATGAGTGATGCGAAAAAACGCTGGGAAACGTTAGGGAAAGCTGAGAAATTATTCCTTGAAGAAGATGCAGGGTTAGTTCCTTTATATCAAACAGGAAGATTGTACGTAATGAAACCGAATGTAAAAGGAATTGTGAAACATAACATCAGTTCAGAATATAGTTTTAAGTGGGCGTATGTAACTGAGGATGCGGAAAAAAATAAAGTGAAATGCTTTTTAGTATGTATAAGGGAATAAATCTCGTTAGCCTATTGAGAATCGGATAGGTAATAAGGAAGGTTCTATCCGAGGAAATTAGAGAGGTCAGTAAGTAGTAAGAAAGATGAATGATAGTAAGAGACCTCATGCTAATAAGAAAAATATAGAACGTAGTAATAGAGTGGAATAAGGGAATGGATGTTTACATATAGTAGACGGGGGATAATTCATATAGTAGTTAAAACAACAAGTTACTATCATAAAAAAATAAATTTTTAGAAAATTTACAAAAATACTTTACAAAACCAGAAAAAACAGTAGAATATTAATTAATAAGAATTTTCTGATAACGAAAGTTAGTAGGGAATCTCTAAATGTTAATAGCGTACATATAATTGGGGAGGGTACAAAAATGAAGAGAAAAAAGATGAAAAAATTAACAGCGGTAGTAGCACCAGTTCTAGTAATGAGTATGGCATTAACAGCTTGCTCTGGATCTGGGGAAAAAGATAAAGCAAGCACAACACCAAAAAGCGGTGAAAAAGAAGGCGGAAAGCTAGCGGCGAAGCAAGTGCTTAATTTAACAGAGTCTCAAGAGATTCCATCTATGGACTCTGCTAAAGCGACAGACCAAGTATCGTTTCTCGCTTTAAACAACGTAATGGAAGGTTTGTATAGACTTGATAAAGATAATAAAGCAACACCAGGGGTTGCTGAATCATATAAAAAGAGTGATGACGGTAAGAAATATACATTTACATTAAATAAAAATGCAAAATGGTCAAATGGAGAGTCTGTAACAGCAAAAGATTTCGTGTTTGCTTGGAAACGTGCGATAGATAAAAATACAGCAGCAGAATATGCATACATTATGTTTGATTTAAAAAATGCACAAGCGATTAATGAAGGAAAAGCTGAACTAGATACGTTAGGAGTAAAAGCTGTAGATGACTATACGTTAGAAGTAGAATTAGAAAATCCAGTTCCTTACTTTGTAGAATTAACTTCATTTGGAACATTTTATCCATTAAACGAGAAGTTTGTAAAAGAAAAAGGAGAAAAGTACGGTTTAGAAGCAGATACAACGTTATACAACGGACCATTTACATTAACAGACTGGAAACATGAAGAAGGTTGGAAGTTAAAGAAAAATGCACAATACTGGGATAATAAAACAGTTAAGTTGGAAGAAATTAACTTTAATGTGGTAAAAGATAGCGGTACACGTGTCAATTTATATGAAAGTGGACAAATTGATCGCTCAGGACTTACATCTGAATTTGTTGACAAATATAAATCAAGCCCCGATTTCTTTACACAAAAAACACCGTCAACGTACTTCTTACGCTTAAACCAAAAACGTGGTGGGCAAGATACAGTGCTAAAGAGCAAAGATTTACGTTTAGCGATTGCAAAAGCGTATGATAAAAAAGGCTTAACGAATGTAATTTTAAATGATGGTTCTACACCTGCAGATTACTTAGTACCAAAAGAATTTGCTAAGAGCCCAGATGGAAAAGACTTCCGTAAAGAAAATGGAGATATTTTAAAAACAGATGTGAAAAAGGCAAAAGAGCATTGGGAAAAAGCGAAAAAAGAACTTGGAAAAGATGCAATTACAGTAGAACTATTAAACTATGATGGTGATGGTGCGAAAAAAGTAGGAGAATTCTTAAAAGGAGAACTTGAGAAAAACTTACCAGGCTTAACAGTGAATTTGAAAAACCAGCCATTTAAACAAAAGTTAAAATTAGAATCAGATCTAGATTATGATTTATCTTACGCTGGTTGGGGCCCTGACTACTTAGATCCAATGACATTCATTGATATGTTCGTTACAAATGGTCCTCATAACCAAACAGGATATTCAAATCCTAAATATGATGAAATTGTGCAAAAAGGTAAAGGCGAGCTATTAACGAAAACGAAAGATCGTTGGGATAGCTTACTGAAAGCGGAGAAAATGTTACTGGAAGATGCAGCAATTGCACCATTATATCAACGTGGTGATGCTATCGTTCAAAGACCTAAAGTAAAAGGTATCGTTCATCATCCAGTTGGTGGAGACTATAGCTATAAATGGGCATATATTACAGAGGATAAGTAAGATGAGGGGCGTACAATACGCCCCTTTTTCTATGCACTTTTCTTCCGTCCTCGAATATATAAAATAAAAAAGGGAGAATCCCATGAAACGAAACACATACATCGATTTCCTAGCTTATTACGGAATAGGAAGTGCTCATCCTGGCGGGTTTACGTTAACAAAACAATTGCTAGCACAACTGCCTTTTAGACATGGATCGAATGTTCTTGAGATAGGTTGTGGAACAGGGAAAACAGCGGCGTATATGACAAGGGAACTTGGTTATAAAGTAACAACGGTTGAAAAGAATAAAATTATGATTCAAAAGGCAAAAGATAGATGGTTGTTTGAAGGATTAGATATACAATTAATTGAAGGAAATGTAGAGCAATTACCTTGTTTGAATAACTCATTTGATTTCGTACTTGGAGAATCAATCATCGCTTTTACAGAGAAAGAAAGAGCTATCTCGGAGTGTTACCGTGTATTACAGCAGGACGGTAAGCTTGTTGTTATTGAAATGATTATTGATAGGCACATTGATAAGGGTGAGGAAGAAAAAATAGCTCAATTATATGGCATGAAAGAACTATTAACTGAGAATGAATGGGTACAATTATTTCAGAAAGCAAATTTTAAAAGAATTACAATTGCTGGCGGTGGTACAATTGCAGAAACGATCTCTAGCTATGTAGAAGAGCCGGAATGGAATGTATCCTCACATATTCCAAATGAGTTATATGAGGCATGGGTACAGCATGAAAATGTACGGCTTATGTACCAACATATTTTAGGGCATCGTATTTTTATATGTGAAAAATAAAGAAAAAGAGTTGGCTAAAGGTAGTCAACTCTTTACTATGTTAAATGAAAAATAATGCAGCTAATGCAATTCCGAAGATGAAACCAAATCCGAGTTCAACACCCCAGCCACAACCGCCGCCACCCCAGCCGCCGCAACCACAACTACTACAACCACGCCCACCACAGCCGCAGCTGCTGAATCCACAACCGCCACCGCATCCAAATCCGCAACTATCACATCTGCTAAGGCCGCCGCAAAGGTCACAACCACCGTTTGCATAAGCGTCGTAGTATCCGAATCCTGAATCAAAAGATGAGCGCTGTTGCACCGGTTCGATCCATACAGAGCTTTGTGTCACATCGATTATTTTACCTAAATGTATACGGCCATCACGGTCTTCAATCCGAACAACTTTTCCGAAGTAACGTCGGCATGTATCATAACATTTTTGTCTATGCATGTTCTTTCCTCCTTCCGCATTACAGTAATACGATATGTAAGGGGGACAAGTGCGGCTTGTACGAATGCCCTATCTATTATAATTGTTATAGGAAAGGGGAAATATAAGAAGAGGATATATAAGGAGGAAAAGGCATGAAATCTACAGATCAGTTTCAGACATACGAAGTACCGTGGGAAGAATTTATTGAAGCGTTGCGAGAGGAAATGAAGAAGCAAGTAGGAGCAGATATTATTGATACAGTAGTTTGCAATTTAGAAGATGGTTTTGAAGTGTATACATATGTGCAGGGGGATTTAGATTTTGAATATAAGGAAGCGCTTGAGAGAAAATACGGAAGTGATGCGAAGACACCTAATGTGTTAACGATAATGTTACTAGCTAGTATTTATAATGCAAGTGAAGAGAATATACGCTTGCATGCGGATAATAAAGAGAATCCGATTGTTGAAGTGTATGTAAAGCAATGAAACACGCTGTGAAAGGCGTGTTTTTTATTTGTATGATAAAATGTTAGAAAATTGAGAAAGAAGGTGGAGGATTGGGAATTAAACATCTCAATTTAACAGTTACAGATGTAACAGCATCTAGAGAGTTTTTAGAGAGGTATTTTGGTTTAATTTGTAGTGGAACAAGGGGGAATGCCTTTGCAGTTATGCGTGATAATGATGGATTTATACTAACTTTAATGAAGGGAAAAGAAGTTCAGTATCCAAAAACATTTCATGTAGGATTTCCACAAGGAAGTGAAGAACATGTAGATAAGATAAATCAAAGATTGAAGAAAGATGGATTTTTGGTGGAGCCTCCTAAGCATGCCCATGCATATACATTTTACGTTGAAGCACCTGGTGGATTTACAATAGAAGTGATGTGTTAAATCAAAAATCAAACTTTTTATTATGTGTTTTTAAAATAAAAAGTAGGAAAAGTCTGTTTTAAGTGTGGAGCTTAAACAGGCTTTTTTACTTATATAATTGGATAGAGAATGCTAGAAGGAATATTACCAAGTGTATGATCTGTTTACATAATAAAGTTATGGTGGGTTAGTTGTCCTAAAATACAAGTCATATATCTTGTTTCCTCTCATAAATTTAAACATAGGAATTTGTCTACAAAGGTGGCGAAGCCTCATCATGAAAATCCGAATTTGTGCCACGTTCATGTTATTTCTATTTATATGTTTACCTTTATCAGCTTTTGCAAAAGGAGAGGAGGCAAAGGAAAGGGTCGTTTCACTTGTATATGATGATTCGGGCAGCATGAGAAATAACGATCGCTGGAAATATGCCAATTATGCTTTGCAAAGTTTAGTTGCGCTATTAGATGAAAAAGATAAATTTTCTTACATTCCAATGAGTAAGCCAAATGATCCATTAAATATTTCGTTAACGAAGGATAAAAGGCAAACAGAAATTGAGGGAATTGGAGCGTGGAAAACGTATTTAAATACTCCATTTAGCGCGGTAGAAACGGCGATGCAATCTATAAAAAAGGAAGCAGATATAGATGGAAAACGTGAATTTTGGCTTATTGTATTAACTGACGGGGCATTTAATGATTTAGAGAAAGATAAGATTGGCGGAAAAGAACAAATTACACAGAAATTAGCCCAGTTTAAGAAAGAAATGGATGCAAAAAAGATATCGTTACATCCAGTCTTAATTACGATGGAAGAAGATTTAGGACAACAAGAAAAAGAACAATTAAATACGTTCAAGGAAATATGGAAGAAAGAGATAAATGGTGTTACGATGCCGTCAAGCGGAGAAGATGGCATTGTAAAAAGTGTAAATCAAGTGGCAGCATTAGTTGCAAATCGTGATCCATTCTCCTCTGTTGAATCGATTGTAAAAACGAAAGTAGTGGGGAAAAAAGTAGAGATTACAACACCGTTTCCGTTAAAGCGTATGACGCTTGTACGACAATCGCCTTCTCTGCCCGATTATCAGGTCGCACAAATTTCTAAACCATTACAATTACAATCTTCTTTTTCCATACATGCACCAGGAGAAGCAAAATTGTTCGGAAATATAGTTCATATAAGTACGGAAAATCAGGAAGTTATTAAACCAGGAACTTATACGATAGAAGTCGACCAGGACATTGAGAAAGAAGGACTACAAGTACTAGTTGAACCGGCGCTTAATTATACGGTTTCTACTTATGACAAAGATGATAGTAGTCAAAAAAATGTAGAGGAAATGCACGAAGGGGTTACTGCTGTTATTGAAGCGAAGCCTACGGAGTTGCCAGTTCAGTCTTCTTACTTTCAGGCAGAAGTAGAAATAGACGGAAAACAATATCCGATGAAGTGGGACGATAAAAGGCATGTGTTTTATTACGAAACTAAGCTTGGTAAAGGGTTAGTACGCGGGAAAGTTCATATGAATATAAAGGGGTTTTATAGACAGACGAAAGAATTTAAAATTGAAACAGCTGAGAAACCGAAATTATCACTTCAAACTGTTACAAAAGATTATAAAGAAAAAGTAACAAATTTAGAGAAGAGTAAACCATTTGTTTTACAACCACAGTTAGATGGTAAGCCGATGACAGAAGAAGCTGTAAAAAAACTATTAAAATCTACTGGTGTCACATCTAAACAATCAATCAATTATGAAATAAAGCAACATGGAAATCAGATCTATGTTTATCCTCGTCCCTATTACTCCGACACATTTAATTTTACAGATACCGGCACCGTAGAAGCTACCATCGTAATGCAGGATTCAAAGTTACAAGAAGTAAAGAAAAACATAACATTCCATATTCAAGATGCTTCGTTTTATGAAAAATATGCGCTCATTTTTAAGTTTGTCATTCCTATCACTTTATTACTGCTAGTAGTAGGAATCATTGTTTTAGGATGGATTGTTCGGCCGAGATTTCACCGGAAGGCACTACTGTATTATGAATGGGATCAAGAGGTAGCGAAAGATTGGCTATATCAATCTGAACCAGAATTACTTCGAAATAAATGGTGGAACCATTATTTTGGTATCCCATTTAGAGCAGAAAGAAAAACGGTGCAATCTGTTACATTTATAGCGAAGAAAGGTTCGAAATCTGTCTTTGTAGCGAAAGAATCACAAGTAGTTGGAATGATTATTGATGGAATGTTTATAACAGAGGATGAAGTAGGAATGGAACATAAGACACTATATCCAAATGAACTTTTACTAATTGATAGAGGATATGGTAAGGAGATTTACAAATACGAATGTGAATAGTAGATAGGGAAAAGAAGGGGATGGAGTATTGATTCTCTTTCCCTTTTTTCAAACAAGCAAGAATAGGAAGGTGGTTCACATGACATTACAAGTTCCAACAATATTAATTGGTTTAGGTGGAATCGGTAGTACTGTGACGCATCAAATATATGAAAAACTGCCTGAAGAGCGCCGAAAAAAGGTAGCAATGCACGTATTTGATACAGATGTGAATACTTTGAGTAAATTTGATCATATTCGAAAGTTTAAGACACAAACAAGTTCTAGTAAAACGCCTAGGGAGTATATTGCGGGAGATCCAACGATTCCAGAGTGGTTTCCGATGGATCCGACTATACTTGATAAACCATTAACAGAAGGAGCAGGACAGTTACGCGTCATTTCACGTTTAGCATTACGTGCTGCGATGAAAGAAGATAAATTGACCTCTTTTTGGCAAGAAATTGAGAAAATTTTTCCAGTTACAAGTGATCAAACAGAATATGGTGTGCGTGTCATTATAGTAACATCACTAGCAGGCGGAACAGGTTCGGGGATGTTTCTACAAATTGCATTATATTTACGTGAAATGCTTCGGAAAAAATTGCAGCATCATAACATTTTAATACGCGGTGCGTTTTTAATGCCTGATGTTTTAGTAAAGACGAGAACAGTTAGTGCGAAAGAGTTTGAGACGGTGCAAGCAAACGGATATGCATCGTTAAAAGAATTACATGCTATTACGCTCGGTTCTACTGGGGAATTATCAAAACGCGGCGGGGTAACAATTGAATTAGAGTATCGCCCTGATCAAGTAGATGAAGACGGAAGAACGAATCATACAATTAAACAACATCATTTACCGTACAATTATTGTTTCTTATACGACTACGAAAACCTACATGGACACCATTTGCACAATTTATCAGATTATATGGAGCAAATGGCAAATACAATTTATTTACAGTTATTTAGCCCGATGTCTACAAGTCATTTTGCACAGGAAGACAATCAAATTCAGCAATTAGCAGAATCAAGCGGAAAAGGACGATATTGCGGGGCAGGAACGGCAAAACTCATTTATCCGTATGAGCATGTGTTAAAATATTGTGCTTTAAAATGGGCTGTGCAAGGTTTAGATGAATCGTGGCTTCATTTAGATCAACTGTTTCAAGAGAAGAAGCAAAGATATGACCAAGATGTAAAACGTGGGATGCAGCGTGAAAAGCCGGAGAGAGGTAAAAGTTATTTAGAGGACTTGGAACATCTTGCTACCCGTCCAGAGCAAGCTCATATTTTCTATAGACAAATGTACAATGAAACGCGTGAAGGAGCAGAGGGTGGTAAGCTCGGAGTTGCGAAATCAAAACTGTTTTTAGAAGCTGTAGAAAGTTATGTACAACGCACGGTGCAAAAAGATGAGGAATTAAATCGTCTGCAACATGAGTGTAAAATTTCAGCTGCGAAGCTGAAAATGATGGAACAAATGAAAGGTGAAGTGGCAAGAGTGGATCATGCGGTGCGTTTATATGCGTATGCGATTCCGAGCCGTGTACATGAACATGTAACGACACTTTTATATGACATGATTGAATCAGACCGCTTTTCACCAAGTGGTTCTGAAGGGCAGTCCTATCAACTAAATACATGGTTTTTAAAGAAAACAGATCCAGTTCACCCAGTAGCAGCACGTTTTATGTTATATGAAATTCGAAAGCAGTTAGTAGAAAAAATGAATCGACTACATGAAAATAATGAACAAAAGCGTAATGTAATTCAAAACTACGATAAAAAATTTAATGTGGGTAATATCGATGGAACGGTAACGGCTGTACGCCGAGTAGAAATTGCTCAACAACAAGGCTGGTTTGGAAAAATGATTAATAATCAGCAACGTTTATTCAAAAGAGAATTTGAAGACATCGTAACGCAATATGTACACAAATTAAATGAATATCGAAAAGAAATGCTATTAGAACTTGTGTATCAATCGCTATATCAAACAGTTAATAAAATGATTCAATATTGGGAAAGGTTTTTTGATAATTTACATGAAACACGTGAAAATTTATTGTTTGAAATCCAAAAGCGCAGTAAGGAATTTGAAGGGAAAACAAACCCGACGAATGTATATGTATTAGCTGAGGAACAGCTGCAAGAAAAGATATGGCAAGATATGCAGCAACATTTAAATTTAGGTGTACTACCGAAAGATATATCAGCGGAAATTTATATGAGTTTGTACGGGGAATATTGTCGTGATGCGAAATCAGAAGAGATTCAGTCGAAAAAGGTAGAGGATTTCTACCGAGAACATATACTGAGCTATTGTTATGACGAACTGCAAGTACGCTATCGTGATAAATTAGAACTGAATATCATTGAGGCGTTGCGAAAAGAAGCGGATTATAAGAAACGTGATCGCGATGAATACGTTCGTGAAAAAATTGAAGACCTGTTCCATTTAGCGAGTCCATTCGTTCCGAAAGTTGCTCATCATAGGGAATTACAATATTGGGGTATACATCCTTCTTTAAAGAAAGAGCTGCAAGAGGAATTAATTCAAGAAATGTTTAAAGAAAAAGATACAGTACATGAAGCCTTTTCGCCATTTGAAGTGATCTGTTATCGAGCACATTACGGCTTATCGCTGCAAGACTTTCCTAAATTATCATCAGGACATATTTCAAACGGATTTATGAATGATAAAGGGGACTATTTCCAATCGTATTATCGCCGTGTAAACAAATTAAATAGTAAAAAATCTAGTTTAACGCCGCATTTAGATAAGTATTGGCACTTACCAGCCTTTATGCCAGATTTGAATGCGACTCAAACAAAATTAGATTATGATAAATGTAATCGTGCATTACTATACGCATATATGTATCGCTGGATTAGTTTAGTTGCTGTTGATGGACAGTTTGTGTATCAATATAACGGTGTGGGACGTAGCTTTTTAATTCAGTCGATGGGGAAAAATATTTCAAGCGAAAGTTATAAATTACACAGAGCATTGCTTCATAATCCGTTTATTTATGAAAACATCTTGTCACGATTTGAAGAAGAGCAAGAAAAGGCGATGATACAAGGGGGACATTTATATACACATCCGTTCGTATTAGGAGCCCAAGATGTAAGATGGCTTAGAAAAGAACATGTCCACAATCTTTTAGACATGATTTTAATGTATGACCGTGAAGCGAAGTATGATCCGACGTTAGAAGAAACATCAGATGAATTATTAAGACTATTCCTTGATGAAATCGAGTTGTATTTCCAGAACTATTACGGTACAGGTGCTGATATGGTTGCAAAGAAAGAGAAAGAAATGTTTATTAAACAATTGTGGGATCGCTCGCATGCGAAAGGATATGTAGATCCAAATAGCGCTCCGTATAAAAAATGGCAAAATTTATTAAGTATTCAAGATGAAGAAGAAACGCCAAAAACGAATGTATAGTGAATGAAAAGGGAATCCTTAAAAGTGGCAATACAACTTTAGAAAAGAGGGATTCTGATGCCGTTTTTAGGAAGTGTATATCAAATATTTGGGTTATATCCGGAACTTTATTATGGGATGATTTCAGCAGAGTTGCAAGAGGAAGCTCAGAAGGAGCATCTTGAAAATAGTAGTGCAGAAGCTGAAGTGGAAGAATAAAAAAAGTGCAGATGAAAATCTGCACTTTTTTGTTAGTATTAAAATGGTGAAATAACCTCAAATTAATTATGAATAATAATTAATTTGAGGTTATTATGATTTTCATTACATGATAATCTACACTTTTTTGTTAGTATTAAAATGGTGAAATAACCTCAAATTAATTATTATTTTTGAATAATAATTAATTTGAGGTTATTATGATTTTCATTACATTGTATGTAATGAAGGTTGTATGAAAATCAATGTAATAAAATGAATATGAATATTAAGGTGGGAAACAACAATGTTTTTGAGAAAATGATTATGTATAAAAATAACATTTGATACATAATCAACCGATTATTTTTGAGTGATTTATTATTGACAATATAATTAATTGTATGATAAATTCAATCAGCATTCTTAATGGTTTTTTGGTATGATTAATATTTTGAAAATTCAATACGGTATAAAGAGATTGATTTTTCTGTTTTTATTGAGACGGGTTACTAAGTCTATAAGGGAAGTGAACTATGTATATTTTTATTTTTAAAATAGAACAGTAATAAAGAATGTAACAAGTAAGAGATAAACTTGAAAAAGAGGTTTCAAAGAATGAGTCTTTTCATAAAGAAAGCAATGGATGAAGAAAAGAAAAAAGTATTGAATCAAACTTTAGGAGCGATTGATTTAACTCTTTTAGGTATTGGAGCAATTATTGGTACAGGTATTTTCGTATTAACTGGTATTGTAGCAGCGAAACATGCTGGTCCGGCGATTGTATTATCTTTTGTATTAGCGGCAATTATATGTGCATGTGTAGCTTTCTGTTATGCTGAATTTGCATCTACAGTTCCAGTTTCGGGAAGTGTATATTCATATACATATATGACACTAGGTGAGATTTTTGCATTTATAGTTGGCTGGAGTGTTATGCTGGAGTATTTATTAGCGACTTCTGCGGTTGCAGCAGGCTGGTCAGCATATTTTCAGTCACTGCTACTAGGTTTTAATATTCACATTCCTACGGTTTTTGCTTCGGCACCAGGAATGGAGAAGGGTGGAATCATTGATTTACCAGCAGTTCTTATTATTTTAGTTGTTACATTTTTATTAAGCCGTGGTGCAAAAGAAAGTGCACGAATTAATAATATAATGGTTATTATTAAACTGGCTGTTATTGTAGGATTTATTGTTGTAGGGACACAATATGTAAGACCAGAGAATTGGCAACCATTTCTACCGTTTGGTTTTCACGGTGTGGTAGGGGGCGCTGCTACTGTATTTTTTGCTTTTTTAGGATTTGATGCAGTTGCAACAGCCGCAGAGGAAGTGAAGCGTCCACAACGTAACGTGCCAATTGGGCTACTTGTTTCCTTGTTCATTTGTACCGTTCTATATGTAGGTGTTTCATTCGTGCTAACTGGAATGGTTCCGTTTACGGAATTAAATGTTGCTGATCCGGTTGCATATGCGTTGCGCACTGTAGGAGAAGATAGAATTGCTGGGTTGTTATCGGTGGGAGCGATAGCAGGGCTAACAACAGTTCTGTTAGTAGCTATGTTTGCATTTGTTCGTGTATCTTATTCGATGAGTCGAGATGGACTGTTACCAAAAAGACTTTCAAGTGTCCATAAACGTTTACAAACTCCATTTTTTAATACGTGGGTTACAGGTATACTAGCAGCTTTATTAGCGGGATTAGTGGATTTGAATTTATTAGCTAATTTAGTGAATATGGGAACGATAACAGCATTTGTGTTTGTATCTATAGCTGTCATTGTATTAAGAAAGACACATCCTGATATGAAGAGGCCATTCCGTGCCCCTCTAGTACCTTTTTTACCTATTGTTTCAATAGTAAGTTGTATATATTTGGCTTTGAACCTTTCTAAGCTTACTTTAATTAGTTTTGTGGCATGGATTATAATAGGCGTTTTCATATATTTTGTATATGCTAAAAAACATAGTAATGTTAGAAATGGAAATAGAGTATAGTCCATTGAAATAATACTTGTAATGGAAATGAAAACACGCTACTTATTCATATAAGAACAAGTAGTGTGTTTTTTCTATTTAATAATCCCATTTTCTAAAATTTTAATAGTTGGTGCTACTTTCACATTAGCTTTTGAAAAGGCACGTGGCCAATCATCTTCAACTTGTTTCCATTCTTTATAGTGAAATGCTCTCGCATAATCACCAAATCCGAATGGATCGAGTTGCTGTTTTTGAATTTTGTAGATTAATTCGTTTAAATCTTTGTTTAGTTGTTTTGTAATAAGAGAAGTTAATTTCTTTCTATCTTTATCTATATCCATGTTGAATGTAAGTTCAGATACGGCAATTTTTAAATCCATTTTAATATTAAATTTGAAGCGGTTATCGCTATAGTCTGTATCGATATCATGATTCATACTAAGAACGTTTATTGTTATGAAATCGTCGCCTTTTGTATCTTTTAGATGGCTATTACTTTCAACTAAATTAGAGGGGATTTTCATTGTAAGTGAAACGGGTATATTAGCTTTCTTTTGCACCATAAGAAGAAGGGCACTTTCATAGCGATTTAAAGACATCTTATAAGTTCCACGAGAAGTTAATAGTGCCGAACCGGTAACAATAACATCTTTCTTCCCTTTTTTTATTTCTGAAATAGCAGGAGTTACGCCTTTATTAAAAGTTTGTCTATGAAATTCATGGAATGTCGTAAACACGGTCCGATTGTATAGTTTGTTCGTATTAATTAAATCTGTTAAATATTCAGGAAGAGCAGGCTTATCTTTGAAATTATTATATATAACAGAAGAAATGGGGCCATCTACTGCAACCATGCGCATATTTCCTGTATTTTTAGGATCGCGATACCAAACATCCAGATAAGGCATAGCTCCTTCTTGTTTTAAAAAATTTGTGCTAAACAATATGAGCTGTAACTTTTCTGTGGACACTAAACCGCTGCTTGAACTGTTAAACGTATCTTTTGCTTCTCGGGGTGTATGTACTTTCGCTTCATGAATTTCGTACTTTTTCTCTACATCTTCATTAAAAATAGGGTTTACGTGATACACAATTAATTTTCCTTTTGGTTTTGCGTCAAAACCGTAAATTAATGAGATGGATTGTTTTTCTAAATCAAGCCGATCTTCACAGCCTACTAAAAAAATTATGAGGAAACAAAATATAATAAAATGAATACAACGTCTCATTTAAATTTTTCTCCTTTTCCAATGCTGATAAAGTGTCATGTATAAGAGAAATACCACTGGGAATAGAAAAACGATAAAATAACTAGCAGTTCCCCAAAATTCCCGCAACGCACTTATCTGATAAGAAGAAGGGATATAAAAGAATAAGATGAAAATACATCCGAATAATAAAAAATAAATAGGTAATGAACTGCCTTTTTTGTTAAGTAATTGATTAATTCCATCTGAAGCAGTGAAAATATAAGGAATACAGGAATCAAAAATAATAAAGAGATAAAATGACAAAAAGATAATTTCAAATCGCTCAAGAAATGAGAAGTGAAACGGTGTAACAAGAGAAAGTGTCGGCCATAAAAACTTTGTTATACCATCTGGACTAAAATAAATAAAAGAAACGAACGTGATTTGAAGATAAATAAATAACGTAATCAAATTCGCAATAACGATTCCTTTTTTTGCAGATGCTTTGTTAGTTAAATAAGGATAAAGGACAAACGAAAACTCGAATCCGAGAAACGCAATGATAGTTGATTTCACGGTGTTTATAATTGGTAGCCATCCTTCCTTGATAAGAGGAAGTAGATATATAAAATGCCCATCTTTAAGAGGAATAAATAATAATAATGGCATCCAAAGTGTAAAGATGACAGTGAAAACAGCAAAACGACTAATAATAAGTGCTCCTTTACATGCAAGCATAAGCATTGGAATAGATAGCAAAATCATAATTAAAGACATAGGAGATCTAGGTAAAATCCAAATGTGAATAACGTATAAGAGGGAAAAAATTAAGGAAACAGCTGCGAGTACAGCATATAAAATCCAAAAAATCATTACTACTCTTCCTAGCCATTTTCCAAGATAGCGTATCAGCACATCAAGTAAAGTATATCCTGGATGTTTTTCCATAATTTTTACAATACATAGACTGACTAAAGTAGTAATGACACATCCGATAATAATAGACATCCAGCCATCTGTATTCGCCCCTTGTGCAACTTCACGCGGGAGTGTAAGTACGCCGAATCCGACTTGAACACCACTAATAGTTAAAATGTATTGAAATAAAGTGATTTCCCTCTTTGCACGTTTTGTCACTTATTCTCCTCCTTTTCCTCAACATCGCTTTGCCGGTTATTTTGTTTTAATTGTAGAGATAGTGGCCGTTTCTTCATGATTTTCCATGGGAAACGTACAAGGGTATCTTTTAAGTCCGAAGCATATGACGGAGAAAAAGGACTACCATATGGCACACCAAGTGATTCCATAGAAAGAATATGGATGATAATGATTGCCATTCCAACCATAATTCCAATGACGCCAAATAAAGAGGCTGCTATCATCATTGGGAATCGAAGAAGCCGAATTCCTGCTGACATTTCTAAGTTAGGAATAATGAAAGAGGCAACCGCAGTAATTGATACGACGATAACCATAACGTTACTAACAATCCCAGCTTGAACCGCAGCTTGTCCAATTACAATTCCTCCTACGACGCCGATTGTTTGTCCAACAGGCCCAGGAAGCCGAATCGCTGCTTCTCGGAGCATTTCGAGAACTAATTCCATTAATAAAGCTTCTAATATGGGGGGGAAAGGAATTTTGGCTCGAGATTCTCCAATCGTTAACAACAATTTGAGCGGAATTACTTCATAATGGAAGGAAATCATAGCAATATAAAGAGCAGGAGCAAATATTGCAATAAATAGCCCAGTGAAACGAAGAAGTCGTATAAAAGATGGAATCATAGGTCTGAAGCTGTAATCATCTATCGTCTGAAAAAAGGATGAAAAGGTCATAGGTCCTATTAATACGCCTGGTGAGCGATCTACAACAACAGCGATTCGCCCATTCAAAATATGATGTGCCGTTGTGTCAGGACGTTCAGTGATAGACAATTGTGGGAAGAGAGTATAGGAATTATCTTCAACAAATCCTTCTAATTCATCGGTAGTAAGAATAGCATCTACTTTGATTGATTCGATGCGGCATGCCATATCTTGTACAACATCTTCGTTTGCAACATCTGCAAGATAAAGTAAAAAAACTTTAGAGGTTGCTCGTTCGCCAACAGTGAATTCCTTCACTTTTAATTCGCGATTTGGAATATAGCGACGAATAAGTGCGATACTATCACTTGCCACTTCATTAAATCCTTCGTGTGAGCTTTTTATGGAAGTCTCTGTTGTAGGTTCTTCAATACTCCTTTTTGGCGCCGCTTGTGTATCTAGTTCTAAAGCCGATAATTGACCGTTTATAAATAAAATACTTTTGCCATGTAAGAGAGATTGCTCAATGTCTATCCACTTCTGAACTTTTTTAATATTCCCTATAGAAACAGAAGATTCCCAAAAATCGTCTTCATTCCATTCTTTAAATAAGAGAGGCCGAAGAATATCTACATTAATAACAGTTTTATCTACAAGTCCTTCCATATATATAAGAGCAGCTTCTTTTCCGTTTTTTAACGGGAAAGTGCGTGTAATTAATTCTGGAATACCACTAAATAATTTGGATAAGTGTTTAAGATTAAGCGGCATGGAGGAAGAAATTTCTTTATGTAATACAGTTTCAGATTGCTCGTGTGTAGAGAAAGATTTTTCGCCCCTTATCCATTTTCGAAAAGAACCCATATATTCACCTTATTCCTCGTTGAACTTTATATGGGTTATTATGGATAGTTACATACAGACATATGCGCAGTTTAAAATTTATATTGTATATTTGTACATTTAACGCTATAATTATAGTGTTAAAGATGGAATCGTGATATGACCTGTTATGAATCTATCGTTTTATTTATGAATAAATGGATTGGTATTTTAGCAAGATGTGCTAATAAACTACTCCACCATGATAATAGCGTGCCAAAAATGTGGTGCGTATATTTTCGTGGTGGAGTTTTTTTATTCTCAAAAAGGGGGAAAGACCATGAATGACAACATGGTTCATATTACAATTGACGGAAAAAAGTATGCAGCGGAGCCTGGTTCAACGATATTGGGTGTGATTAATGAGAACGGGATTGAACATCCGCAAATTTGTTACGTGCCAGAAGTAGATCCTATTCAAACATGTGACACTTGTATTGTAGAAGTTGACGGAAAGTTAATGCGTTCTTGTTCGACGATAGCAACGGAAGGTATGGACATTGAACGTGCTTCTGTTCGCGCAAAAGAAGCACAAACAGAGGCGATGGATCGGTTACTAGAAAATCATTTATTATACTGTACAGTATGTGACAATAACAATGGGAACTGTAAACTGCATAATACAGCAGAATTAATGGAAATCGAACATCAAAAATATCCTTATGAACCGAAAGTAGATGTAAGTGAAGTTGATATGACGCATCCGTTTTATCGCTATGACCCTAATCAATGTATTGCATGCGGTCAATGCGTTGAGGTGTGTCAAAACTTACAAGTAAATGAAACGTTATCGATAGACTGGGAAGCGGAACGCCCACGAGTTATTTGGGATGAAGGAGTAAATATTAATGATTCTTCATGCGTTAGCTGTGGTCAATGTGTAACGATTTGCCCTTGTAACGCTTTAATGGAGAAAACGATGCTCGGTGAAGCTGGATTTATGACTGGATTAAAACCAGATATTCTTGAACCGATGGTAGATTTAATTAAAGAAGTTGAGCCTGGATATAGCGGTATTTTTGCGGTATCAGAAGCGGAAGCGGCCATGCGTGATACTCGTACGAAGAAAACGAAAACAGTATGTACATTTTGTGGTGTAGGTTGTTCGTTTGAAGTGTGGACGAAGGGGCGTAAAATCCTTAAAGTACAGCCATCTTCAGATGCACCAGTTAACGCAATTTCCACTTGTGTAAAAGGGAAATTTGGTTGGGATTTCGTAAATTCTAAAGAACGAATTACAAAACCTTTAATTCGTAAAAATGGAACGTTTGTTGAATCTACATGGGAAGAAGCATTGAATGTAGTTGCAAGTAAATTAGGATCGATTAAAGAAGAGTACGGTAAAGATGCTATCGGTTTTATTTCTTCATCTAAAATTACGAATGAAGACAATTACGTTATTCAAAAACTAGCCCGACAAGTATTTGAAACGAATAATATTGATAACTGCTCACGTTATTGCCAATCACCAGCAACGGATGGTTTGTTCCGTACAATTGGTATGGGCGGTGATGCAGGAACGATTAAAGATATTGCGCAATCTGGTCTTGTTATTATTGTAGGATGTAATCCGACAGAAGGTCATCCTGTTTTAGCTACACGTATTAAACGTGCACATAAATTACACGGACAAAAGTTAATTGTAGCTGATCTTCGTAAAACAGAAATGGCAGAGCGATCAGATGTCTTTATTAGTCCAAAACAAGGAACAGATCAAGTATGGTTAATGGCTGTTACGAAATATATGATTGATCAAGGTTGGCATGATCAAGAATTTATTAATGAGAATGTAAACTTCTTTGAAGATTTCAAAGAGAGCCTGAAAGAATATACACTTGAATATGGAGAAGAAATGACTGGTATTTCAAAAGAAACACTTATTCAAATGGCTGAAATGATTCGTGATGCAGATGGTACATGTATCCTTTGGGGGATGGGAGTAACGCAAAATACAGGTGGCTCTGATACTTCCGCTGCGATTTCAAACTTACTTCTTGCAACAGGGAACTATCGTCGTCCAGGAGCAGGTGCATACCCACTTCGAGGTCACAATAACGTACAAGGTGCTTGTGATATGGGTACTTTACCAGGATGGCTTCCAGGATATCAGCACGTTACTAACGAAATGGAGCGTGCGAAATTTGAAACTGCTTACGGAGTGAAAATTGATAGTGAACCAGGTCTTAATAATATTGAAATGCTTCACGCAATTGACGAAGGAAAAATGAAAGCAATGTATCTTGTCGGAGAAGATATGGCTCTTGTAGATTCTAATGCAAATCATGTACATGAAGTGTTAACGAGCCTTGATTTCTTCGTTGTGCAAGATGTTTTCCTTTCTAAAACTGCTCAATATGCAGATGTTGTATTACCAGCAGCGCCATCTCTTGAGAAAGAAGGTACTTTCACAAATACAGAGCGCCGTGTCCAAAGATTATATCAAGTTCTTCCTACGCTAGGAGATGCGAAACCAGACTGGTGGATCGTCCAGGAAGTTGCGAATAAACTAGGTGCAAACTGGAATTATAGCCACCCAAGTGAAATCTTTGCTGAAATGGCAAGTTTATCACCATTGTTCTCGCAAGCGAACTATGAAGTACTTGAAGGATGGAACAGTTTCCATTGGGGAAGTTTTGATGGAACGAATACACCACTTCTGTTCCAAGATGGATTTAACTTCCCAGATAAAAAAGCTCGTTTTGCGATTGCTGACTGGGTACGTCCAGCTGAATTTCCAGCCGAGTTTGACCTTCACATTAACAACGGTCGTATGCTTGAGCATTTCCATGAAGGGAATATGACAAATAAATCAACAGGTATTCAAACGAAAGTACCTGGTGTTTTCGTTGAAATCTCTCCAGACCTTGCAAAAGAACGTGGCGTAAAAACAGGTTCGTTAGTTCGTCTTGTCTCTCCTTTTGGAGCATTAAAATTACGTGCACTCGTTACAGATCGTGTAAAAGCGAATGAGTTATATTTACCGATGAACTCTACAGATAACGAAACGGCAATTAATTTCTTAACAGGTCCTGCTGTGGATGTACGTACGAATACACCTGCGTATAAACAAACGAAAGTACGTATGGAAGTGTTAGAAGTTGATGGCGAAAATCCGATGCCAAAAGCGAACCCACGCAATAAAAAACGTCACCCTCAAGCTGGAATTGAGGTACATCGTAAGTGGGCACGTACAGGGTATGTGCATTTAACGGATAAGTAGGAGGAGAAAACTATGGCTGCACCTATAAAAATGATTCAAAAACAAGAATTAACTGAGGAAGAAATAAAACAGCAAAAGTTAGATGATTTAAAAGAGCTTCTAACTAATAATGAAGAAGCTCTAAATCAGATGTTTAATATAGTAGGGGAATTAAATGACATTGGAATGCTAGAAGCTGCAAATTCTATGCTAAAAGCGAAAGAACCAATTGCGAAGATTGTTCTAGGTCAAGTAACTCGTGAGCCTGTTACAAATTTAATTAATAATATGATGGGCGCTGCAGGTGCGTTAACTGAACTTGACCCAGAACTTACGAAAAAGCTTATAGGTAGTTTATTAGTCGGGCTAGAAGAAGGTAATGAACATCTAGAAAGTAATAAAAAAGTAGGGGTATTCGATCTTATGAAAGTATTGAAAGACCCAGATATTAACCGTGCGATCGGGTTTGGGCTTCATTTCTTAAAAGGTATGGGGAAAGGGTTAAAAGACGAATAAACTTCATGAAGTGAACCTTTTCGCCCAAATATTTGTACGAAATAGTTTGGGCGGAAGGCTCATTTTGGTAAAATATATAATAAAGTAAAATGAGGCTTTTGGGAGGTATAATTGTATGTCAAAAAAAGTACATGAATTTAATGATATGATCCGAAAACTTCGAAAGGAACTTTTCGGAAAAGGACCGGAACGAATTCATACTGTTTTTGCAGAAAATATGGCTATAGCGACTCTTTATGGAAACTTAACACCTACTGAAAAATTTATTTCAAGTACGATGGACGGTGCGGAAATGGTTCATATGGCTAGAACAAAAATGATTCAAGAAGTGTATGCTGCGAATTCCCGTGAACATTTGGAGGAACTTGTTGGCGCGAAATTAGTGAATTTGTTTTCAGATATGAAAGTAGAAGAAGATATTGCAGTTTCGGTATTTGTTTTTGATAAAAATATAACGTGAGAGAAGGATACTGATCGTGAAACCGATACAGGTAGAAAGAGAAATCTTTCGTTATGAACAAGAGGTATTTAAGCATATAGAGGACAGCATTGTAACAGAGTTTCCTGTCACCATTAAAATGAACGGACAGGAGTTTGTTACAATGGTTAGTACTCCAGAATATATAGAAGATATGGTAATAGGCTTCTTAGCATCTGAAGGAATCATTCGAAAGTATGAAGATATTGATAGTGTATGGGTGCAGGAGAAAGAAGGATTTGTACATGTAACAACGACAAAAGTAAATCCGTATTATGAACAAATGCAAAATAAACGATATATTACGTCTTGTTGTGGTATGAGTAGGCAAGGATTTGTTTTTGCAAATGATGCACTAAGTGCAAAAAAGATGAAGGGTGTCCATGTACAGGTTGCTGCCGATGATTGTTTTCGGTTAATGAAAGAAATGCAGCAATCTGCGGATACGTTTCATCATACTGGCGGGGTTCATAATGCAGCTTTATGTGATGTGAATGGTATTATTTTAAGCCGAATGGATATTGGTAGGCATAATGCACTAGACAAAATTTACGGTTATTGTTTAAAAAACGATATTTCTATAAAAGATAAAATCATTGTTTTTAGTGGTCGTATTTCTTCGGAAATATTATTGAAAGTTGCAAAAATCGGTTGTGAAATTATACTATCAAAATCAGCTCCAACTGAGTTAGCTTTGCAACTAGCGGAAGATTTAGGTATTACGACAATAGGATTTATTCGTAATCAATCCTTAAATGTGTATACCCATCCAGAGCGTGTTTTAAATATAAAATAAAAGTGAGGCAATGAAGATGAAATCAGTTACATTAGACAAGTTGCAACGTCCGTTAAAGGATTTACGTATTTCAGTTACTGATCGCTGTAATTTTCGCTGTCGATATTGTATGCCAGAAGAAATATTTGGTCCTGATTACTCGTTTTTGTCTAATGACAAAATTTTATCTTTTGATGAAATTGAAAGGATAACACGTATTTTCGTTTCTTTAGGTGTGAGAAAATTACGGATTACAGGCGGAGAACCGTTACTTAGAAGAGGGCTTCCAAAGCTTATTGAGCGGCTTCATAAAATAGATGGTGTAGAAGATATCGGTTTAACAACCAATGGATCGTTACTTAAAAAATTTGCTCCTGATTTATATAAGGCGGGACTATCACGTGTAACAGTTAGCTTAGATTCCTTAGAAGAAGAGCGGTTTTTCTATTTAAATGGTAATAGGAGCAAAGTGCAAAGGGTTCTGGAAGGAATACAGGCTGCAGCTGAAGTTGGAATGAAAATTAAAATAAACATGGTCGTTCAAAAGGGAAAAAACGAACAGGACATTTTGCAGATGGCGCAATACTTTAAGGAAAACAAGCATATTCTTCGTTTTATTGAGTATATGGACGTTGGAAATTATAATGGTTGGGATTTAAAAGAGGTCGTCTCTAAACAAGAAATAGTAGATACGATTCATCAAGTTATGCCGTTAGAACGGATAGAAGCAAATTATTCTGGTGAAGTGGCTACTAGGTATCGTTATATAGGAAGCGACGAGGAAATAGGTATTATTTCATCGGTAACAGATTCTTTTTGCTCATCATGTACGAGAGCTCGTATTTCTGCAGAAGGAAAATTATATACTTGCTTATTTGCTTCTAAAGGAAATGATTTAAGAGAATTGCTTCGTTCTGAACATACAGATGAGGACATTACAGATGTAGTACGCGATATATGGAATAATAGGGAAGATCGTTATTCAGATGAACGCTTAAATCATAAAAATAAGAATACAATACCTAAAATTGAAATGTCACATATCGGTGGTTAATATATAAAGCTAGCGTCATAGTGAAAAATGGGGAATTTACAAGAGTTGTGGATTTTCTATTTTATAGTAAAAGTGATGATTGATATCTCTGTAAAAGATGTGCAGAGAAATTAAGCAGCATTCAAAAACCTTTATTTTGAGGAGGTTTTTTGAAGCTGCTTTTTTATTTGGAGAAAATGGAGGAATGGGTAATGGCATTTCATAAGCCGGAACAAATTGCTGAGCTTGTCATTGAGGCCGGTGTTCAAAAAGTAAGACAGACATTGCCAGCGATGCTTATTCTCGGTTTTTTAGGAGGAGCGTTTATTGCGATAGGTTTTTTACTTAACATTCGAGTTTTAGGGAATTTACCTGAGCGCTGGGGGAGTCTAGTGAATGTTTTAGGAGGAGCGGTATTTCCTGTTGGACTTATGCTCGTAGTATTAGCAGGAGGAGAATTAATTACGGGAAATATGATGTCACTGTCTATGGCGCTTTATGCAAAGAAAATTACATTGATAAGTGTACTGAATAACTGGGTTTGGATTACTCTCATGAATTTTATTGGGGCAATTTTCGTTGCGTATTGCTTTGGACATCTTGGCGGATTAACAGAGGGAGAGTATTTAAATAAAACAGTAGCGATAGCGGAAGGGAAGTTACATGAATCATTTGGAAGAACTTTAATTTTAGCAATTGGTTGTAATTGGCTCGTTTGTCTTGCTCTTTGGCTCGCTTACGGGACGAGTGATTTTGTCGGAAAAATCATCGGAATTTGGATTCCAATTATGGCATTTGTAGTGATTGGATTTCAGCAAGTAGTAGCAAATATGTTTGTCATTTCCGCTGTTATTTTTGCTGGTCATCTAACGTGGATGGATTTGGCTAAAAATTTTGTTCCTGTTTTTATCGGAAATGTAATTGGAGGAGCTGGGTTTGTTGGTTTTGCTTACTTTGCTTGTTATCAGAAACAACATTCTAATATGAAATAGAGTTCTTGAGAGGAAGGGTATGTAATGGCTGATCGGTATTCACGACAACAGTTGTTCAAACCAATTGGGAGTAAAGGACAAGAAAAAATTCGAAATAAACATGTGTTAATTGTAGGGGCAGGCGCATTAGGAAGTGCAAGTGCCGAAAGTTTCGTACGTGCAGGTGTTGGCAAGTTGACGATTATTGATCGTGACTACGTTGAATGGAGTAATTTACAAAGGCAACAATTGTACTCTGAACAAGATGCGAGAGAGAAAATGCCGAAAGCAATTGCTGCAAAAAATCGGTTAGAACAAATTAATTCGGAAGTACAAATACATGCTTTCGTAATGGATGCAACTTCAGAAAATATGGAAGGTCTATTAAAAAATGTAGATGTAATCATTGATGCAACAGATAATTTTGATATTCGATTTGTAATAAATGATTTATCACAAAAACATAATATTCCTTGGGTATATGGTTCTTGCGTTGGATCGTATGGTATGAGTTATACAATTATTCCGCAAGAGACACCGTGTTTACATTGTATGCTGAAAAATATTCCTGTTACAGGTGTGACATGTGATACCGCTGGAATTATTAGCCCGACTGTTCAAATCGTCGCAGCATATCAATTGGCAGAAGCACTCAAAATTTTAGTGGAAGATTTCTCAGCAATTAGAAAAACATTTTTCATGTTTGATATATGGAGTAATCAAAATCATTTTATAAAATTAGGGAAAATAAAAACAGACGCTTGTCTCTCATGCGGTTTGAATCGAACTTATCCTTATTTATCATACGAAAATCAAACGAAAGCAGCTGTT
This sequence comes from Bacillus sp. AY2-1, assembly GCF_008368965.1. Classification (NCBI taxonomy): domain Bacteria; kingdom Bacillati; phylum Bacillota; class Bacilli; order Caryophanales; family Bacillaceae; genus Bacillus; species Bacillus sp. AY2-1. Next base: position 111,782 of record NZ_QPEL01000031.1, read on the forward strand.
TTATGCGGAAGAAATACAGTTCAAATTAGAACAGTAGACAATAGGAAATACAATTTTGATGATATAGAAAAAGTATTACAAAAACTGGGGAAAGTAGATCGGAATCCGTATTTACTATCTTGCCAATTCGATGATTACCGCGTGGTTGTTTTTCGAGATGGTCGTGTTTTTATTCATGGTACAAATGATATTTCGAAAGCGAAACAACTATATTATCGCGTATTCGGTTAATAGAGAGGGTGTCAACAATGGAAAGAAGAGTGCCAATTACGGTTGAAGAAGCTGTTCGTAAAGTGATGGGATTTGCTGATAAAGGCTTAAAGGAGCTATTACCAATTGAATTAGCTTATGGACGTATATTAGCAGAGGATTTAATAGCTGACCATGATGTACCGTCATTTAATCGTTCGCCGTATGACGGATTTGCTATTCGAGCAGAAGATACTAATTTAGCAAGTTATGAAACGCCAATTGTATTTGAAGTAGTGGGTGAAATTGGTGCAGGATCGCTATTCCATGAGAAAGTAGGTCCGTTTCAAGCAGTTCGAATTATGACGGGAGCACAAATTCCGAATGGGTGTGATGCGGTTGTTATGTTAGAGCTGACTCGTCAATATGAGAAGAATGGCAACAATTATATGGAAGTGAAGCGATCATTCAAAAAGGGCGACAATATTTCTTTTCAAGGTGAAGATGCTCGTAAAGGAACGGTTCTTGCAAAGAAAGGATCGTACATTAATCCAGGTATTTCAGCTCTTCTTGCTACATTCGGTTATAGTGAAGTGCCAGTTGCGAGAAAGCCTGTAATTGGACTGTTAGCGACTGGGAGTGAATTACTGGATGTCAATGATTCATTACAGCCAGGGAAAATCCGAAACAGTAATACGTACATGATATTGTCTCAAATTCGAAGAGCGGGCGGAAGAGTAAAATATTTTGGGAAGTTTAGTGATGATTTTAATACGTGTTTTACAGCTGTGAAAGAAGCGCTTGGGCAAGTGGATATGTTAATTACAACGGGCGGTGTATCAGTAGGAGATTACGATTATTTACCAGCTATTTACGAAAAGTTAGGTGCCTCTGTTCTTTTCAATAAAGTTGCAATGCGGCCAGGGAGTGTTACGACTGTAGCACAATTAAATGGCAAGTTATTATTTGGTTTATCAGGAAATCCATCAGCTTGTTATGTAGGGTTTGAATTATTCGTAAGACCGTGTATTCGGGCGTATATGTTTAGTGAAAAAGTACATTTAAAAAGAGAAAAAGCGTTATTAGGAGAAGATTTTCTAAAACCGAATCCATTTACAAGATTTGTACGAGCGAAATTGCAATATGATGAGGGGAAATTAATAGCTTATCCATCAGGTTTTGATAAATCTAGCTCAGTTTCCTCATTGGCAGAATCAAACGTGTTTATCGTATTGCCGGGCGGGACAAGAGGATATAAAAAAGATATGTTTGTCGATGTTCTTTTATTAGAAGATAACGAAGGTAGTGAATGGCCTTGGACATTTCATAAAGTGAGAGGTGGTTCTAATGGGACAAGTGTTATTTGAGATTGTAGATAATCCGATTTTAGTTGAAGAAGTAACGAATAAAGTCGCAAGAAGGGAAGCGGGTGCGATTACAACATTTATTGGTACCGTGAGAGAACTTACAAAAGGAAAACGAACGCTACATTTAGAGTATGAAGCATATAAACCGATGGCAGTAAAACAACTTATGAGAATTGGTGAAGAAATTAGTGAAAGATGGCCGGATGCAAAAGTAGCAATTACGCACCGTGTAGGGCGGCTAGAAATCATGGATATTGCGGTAGTCATTGCAGTTTCATCACCGCATCGTAAAGTAGCTTATGAAGCGAATGAGTACGCGATTGAACGTATAAAACGAATCGTTCCAATTTGGAAAAAAGAATTTCGGGAAGATGGAACGATGTGGGTTGGAGATCAACTTGAAAACACACCATATCCAGAAGGAAAACCAAAGAAGGAAGAATGAGAAAATGATTACAATTTTATTGTTTGCAAATTTGCGTGAGGAAGTCGGATTGGATCAATTAATAATTTCAGAAAAACAAGAAATGACTGTTGGGCAATTAAAAGAATGGTTGAAAGATAGTTATCATTTGCAATCCTTGGATACAGTAATGGTTGCAATTAATGAAGAGTTTGTAACGAATGAAGAGATGATAAAAGTAGGAGATATAGTCGCATTAATCCCGCCCGTTAGCGGAGGGTAATAAGCTTTTTCAACAGATGAAGCGCCAAGAAGATGTTGTATATAAATTAGAATAAGAGAAGGGATGAGTTCTATGCTTACTCAAGAACAAATAATAAATGCATTAAAACATGTAGAGGATCCAGAGTTACACAAAAGTGTTGTAGAATTAAATATGGTTAGAAATATACAAATGAACGGAACAGAGGTTAAACTTGAAGTAGTACTAACAATACAAGGTTGTCCGTTAAAAGCAAAAATTCAACAAGATATTGAAGAATCACTTCACGCAATTGGTGCCTCTAAAGTGGATGTAACATTTGGTTCTATGACACAAGAAGAACGTGCAGCTTTAACAGAGAAGTTAAAGAAAAATAGTAGAACAGAAACTGGTATGCCGAGCATGCTTCGCCTTGATTCAGGAGTACGGTTTATTACTGTAACGAGTGGAAAAGGTGGAGTTGGAAAATCAACGGTGACAATTAATCTTGCAACTGCACTAGCTCGTATGGGCAAAAAAGTGGGGATATTAGATGCAGACATATATGGTTTTAGTATTCCAGCTATGATGGAAACGAATAAGAAACCAACGATGATTGATCAAACAGCAATTCCGGTCGTTAGTCACGGTGTTAAAATTATGTCGATGGGATTTTTTACGGAAGGAAATAACCCGGTTATGTGGCGCGGACCGATGTTAAATAAATGGATTCAAAATTTCCTTGCGAATACGCACTGGGGAGAATTAGATTATTTACTTCTTGATTTACCACCTGGTACAGGAGATGTTGCTATTGATGTTGCAGCAATGATCCCGCAGGCACAAGAAATTATCGTTACAACACCACACAATGTAGCTTCGTTCGTAGCATCTAGAGTAGGAGTTATGGCAAAGCATACGAAACACGAGATTTTAGGGATTGTAGAAAATATGGCTTATTATGAAGAGCAAGATGGATCGAAAAACTATCTCTTCGGAAAAGGTGGCGGCGAAATGCTTGCAGAACAATTGCAAACAGAAGTGATCGCGAAAATACCTTTTGCAAAACGAGAAGAAAATAACGGTTCATCTGTATATGATGAAGACTCTCTTGTAGGAGAAGTGTTTACATCGTTAGCTGAGGATATTATTTATAGAGGATAGAGGGGGAAGTTTAATATGGCATGTAACATTGATCATTCTATTGAAGATGTGATGAATAAGCTTGAAAGTCAAAAGAGTTTTTTACCTGAAGGGATCTTTAAAGAGTTAAAGAGTTTTTTGCAAGGTATTCATTCACAGAAATTATTAAATGATGTTTTTCACCTCCTAAAAAAGTATGATTTAGTCAGTGAGGAAGAACGAGAGACGAGAAACGCACAATTATTGTACATTTTGAATTAAGTACTCTTTGGCTTTAGAATTTTTTCAGAAGGGGTGAATGTAATGAATATGAAAAAGATGATTGAAATGGTAGAAGCAACTAAAGTGACTGACGAAGAATTATCGATTTCTACTTTACATCAAAAGCTTGTGAAGTTGTATAGTCAAAAAGATTGTGCAGAGTATACGGAGTTATTAAAATATATTTTATCATTATCCGTGCAGCTGAAGCTGAATCTCGTATTGAAATATTTTGGTGTGCGTCCGGTTGTTGCTGCAGACGAGCGTATGCAATTTCAAGAGATATTTAAATGCTTAGCTAAGAAAGATGAGAATGGGGAATGGTTTCTAAATTTTGTTTCTTTATATGTAGGGCTAATTGTAGTTCTTCATTTTGATGAGAAAGTGATTGAGAGCAATTTTTTTGATGATATGGTAGTGGGTGAATGTAATGAAATATAAGATTCTGCTCATAACGTTTTTCTATTTAAATGCTTTAATTGCGATTTTAGTTGGTTATATAAATATGAAGGCAATTAATTAAGAAAAAGGAATGAAACTAGTTGGATAAAAAGAGTTCTTCAGTTGTTTCCGTCGTTTTTTCGTGTTACTATTAATCGAATTTTTCATAAGGAGAGAAAGCGATGAAATGGATTTATTTTCTTATTATTAACGTTATAGCTTTTAGCCTTATGGGGCTTGATAAACGAAAAGCAAAGAAGAAACAGTGGAGAACGCCAGAAAGTACGTTGTTTTTATCGGCGGCAGCTGGAGGAGCAGTTGGAGCTTGGATCGGCATGTATATGTTTCATCATAAAACTCATAAAAAGAAATTTGTTTTCGGCATACCGTTACTTGTTGTAATAACGGTATGTTTATTATTCGTTGTATGAGAAATGTCGAAAGAAATGCAGATTGATTATTGGTAAAGTGAGCATGTGAGACCGTATAATGGAGAAAAAATGAGAAGAGGAGAAAAAGGAAGATGGGGAGTCAATCAGCAGAGCAAAAAAAAGGGATACTATATGCGGCTGGTGCTTACACGATGTGGGGAATTCTACCGATTTATTGGAAATGGGTTGAGGAAGTTCCAGCAGATGAAATATTAGTGCACCGCATCGTTTGGGCATTTGTTTTTATGTTACTTGTATTAGGTGTTACGAAGAGGTTTCGCCAGTTTATTGGGGAATTTGTGAATCTTTTTAAACGACCTAAATTATTAATGTCATTAACAATAGCTTCAGTCTTGATTAGCGGAAACTGGTTTGTTTACATATGGGCCGTTAATCATAATCATGTTATTGAAGCGAGTCTTGGCTATTATATTAATCCGCTTATTAGTATTTTACTTGGTACAGTCGTTTTAAAGGAAAAGTTAAACTTTTGGCAATATGTTGCAGTTGGTTTAGCAGGAGTAGGGGTTGTCATTTTAACAGTACGTTTCGGATCTATTCCGTGGGTTTCTCTTTCACTTGCCTTTTCATTTGGATTATACGGATTAACGAAAAAACTATTAAACTATGATGCTACAATTGGACTTACGATGGAAACCATGTTAGTGACGCCGTTTGCGATCATTTATCTTGTTATGACAGGAGCACATGGTTTCGGCTCATTTGGATCTATTTCAATGTTATCAACGTTACTTTTAATAGGAGCAGGTATTGTAACAGCATTACCACTATTTTATTTTGCAAAAGGAGCACAACTTATTCCGCTTTATATGGTGGGATTTTTACAATATATTGCGCCAACAATTAGCTTAATTTTAGGTGTATTTGTATTTGGTGAACATTTCACATCTACACATATGATTGCATTTTTCTGTATATGGGTTGCTTTATTTGTATTCTCGGTAGCGAAAACAAAGTTTTTAGTGCAGAAACAACCGAAATTTATAAAAAATAAATCAGCAAAAGTATCATAATGCGTAGTATTTTCTACGCATTTTTCTTTATACTTATATTATATAGAATTTCCATTATAGTCAGTAAGGAGCTGAGAACATGGAAACAATTTTACATAATGATCCGCTTATGGCAGCTGTAATTTCATGGTTTTTAGCACAATTAACGAAAGTAGTCTTTAAATTAGTTAAAACGGGTGAATTTGATTTTGCAAAGTTTTTTGCTTCAGGTGGGATGCCAAGTTCTCATGCTTCAACAGTTACAGCGCTTGCTACAGGAGTTGGAGTTGTGGAAGGTGTGGAAAGCTCGATGTTTGCGGTTGCTGCTATTTTTGCCATTATTGTTATGTATGATGCTTCAGGAGTAAGGCTTGCAGTAAGTAAACAAGCAAAAATATTGAATGACTTTTTTCACGGTAGAGAAACAGAATATAAGAAGTTAAATGAACTTGTTGGGCATACACCGTATGAAGTAGTAGTCGGTGCTTTATTAGGGATTATTGTCGGAGTAGGATATTGTTTATGAGCAGAACATTTTATATGTTCTGCTTTTCTTTGTTTTCATACATATTCAGCTACCTTTTTGAATATCGTTATACGGATTTCGAAAGGGTGGGTGAGTAACTTGTTATTATATGAAAAAGTGCATGAAGAAATAGCGAGAAGAACAACTGCACTTCAAACGATGCAACGGCAAGATGGTACGTGGCGGTTTTGTTTTGAAGGAGCGCCACTAACAGATTGTCATATGATTTTTTTATTAAAATTATTAGGTAGAGATAAAGAGATAGAACCGTTTGTAAAAAGATTAGCATCACTCCAAACAAATGAAGGAACATGGAAATTGTATGAAGATGAAGTGGGTGGTAATTTATCTGCTACAATTCAATCTTATGCTGCCTTACTTGCATCGGAAAAATATACAAAAGAAGATGCGAATATGAAGCGAGCGGAAATGTTTATAAATGAGCGCGGGGGGGTGGCGCGTGCTCATTTTATGACGAAGTTTTTATTAGCGATTCATGGAGAATATGAATATCCTTCTCTCTTTCATTTGCCAACACCAATAATGTTTCTGCAGAACGATTCCCCCCTCAGTATATTTGAATTGAGTAGCTCAGCACGTATCCATTTAATTCCGATGATGTTGTGTTTAAATAAAAGATTTCGAGTAGGGAAAAAGTTATTGCCAAATTTAAATCACATTGCAGGCGGGGGCGGAGAATGGTTTCGGGAGGATCGGTCTCCAGTTTTTCAAACGTTATTAAGTGAGGTGAAGAAAATTATAACGCATCCACTTTCTTTGCATCATAAAGGATATGAGGAAGTAGAACGTTTTATGAAAGAGCGTATTGATGAAAATGGAACATTATATAGTTACGCAACTGCCTCGTTTTATATGATTTATGCTTTACTTGCATTAGGGCATTCTATTCAATCGCCAATTATTCAGAAGGCTATAACGGGAATCGCATCTTATATATGGAAGATGGAGAGAGGGAGCCATTTGCAAAACTCTCCGTCAACTGTATGGGATACAGCTTTACTCAGTTATGCTTTGCAAGAAGCTCAAGTTCCGAAAGCAAGTAAAGTGATTCAAAATGCATCAGCGTATTTACTAAGAAAACAGCAAACGAAGAAAGTAGATTGGAGTGTACATGCACCGAATCTATTCCCAGGTGGTTGGGGCTTTTCGGATGTGAATACGATGATTCCAGATATTGATGATACAACTGCTGTGTTAAGAGCACTGGCGCGAAGTAGAGGGGACGAAAATGTAGATAATGCTTGGAAGAGAGCGGTTAATTGGGTTAAAGGATTGCAAAATAATGATGGTGGTTGGGGAGCTTTTGAAAAAGGGGTAACGAGCCGTATATTAGCAAATTTACCAATCGAAAATGCAAGTGATATGATTACAGATCCTTCTACACCAGATATTACAGGAAGAGTGCTAGAGTTTTTTGGGACATATGCGCAAAATGAATTGCCCGAGAAACAAAAACAAAGTGCGATAAATTGGTTAATGAATGTACAAGAGGAAAATGGATCATGGTATGGGAAATGGGGAATTTGTTATATATATGGTACATGGGCAGTGTTGACTGGTTTACGGTCACTAGGAATACCATCTAGCGATCCATCATTAAAACGAGCAGCTTTATGGCTTGAACATATACAGCATGAAGATGGTGGCTGGGGAGAATCTTGCCAAAGTAGTGTGGAAAAAAGATTTGTTACTTTGCCGTTTAGTACACCATCACAAACGGCATGGGCGTTAGATGCTCTCATTTCTTACTATGAAAAAGAAACACCAATCATTCGAAAAGGTATTTCATATTTGCTCTCCAACCCTTATGTAAATGAAAAATATCCTACTGGAACAGGTTTACCAGGTGGGTTTTATATTCGTTATCATAGTTATGCTCATATATATCCGTTGCTTACTTTGGCTCATTATACAAAAAAATATAGAAAATAAACCGAGAGATGTCTCTCGGTTTATTTTGTTGGGTAGTAGGTCCCTTTTGAAAAGAATAAGGTTGTGATGTACCTTATTTTTCGGTTGACTGGCGTTTTTGACGTGCATCAGCGGCATTTGCACGTGCGTTTGCTTCTAAGTCATTGTGGTCAGCGAGTTCGCGAGAGAACTCAACATCAATGCCATCAGTTGCTTTGCTTTGTTTGAAATTCTTTTTGTTCATTCGACACAATCTCCTTGCGTTTATGCGACGTTGCAAAGTTAGTTTGACACAAATAGACTTTTTTATACAAAGAGGAATTGGAAAGCAAAAAGCCGAAATATACAGTATAAGTAATAGAAATGGGGGATAGGAATGGAGTTTTTAAATGGGAAAACAGCTGTTGTAACAGGAGCTGCACAGGGAATTGGAAAAGAGATTGCAAGGGTTTATGCAAAACTAGGGGCGAAAGTATTAATTAGCGATGTAAATGAAGAGAATCTACAAAAGACGACACGTGAGTTATCAGATGAAGGATATGAAGTGTGCTCATATCGATGTGATGTGAGTAATCAAAATGAAGCAAAGTCGTTAATTGAATATGCGGTTCAAAAATTTGGTACATTACATATTTTGGTGAATAATGCTGGAATTACAAGAGACGCAATGTTACATAAAATGGAGAAGTCTGCTTGGGAACAAGTATTACAAGTGAACTTAACTGGAGTTTTTTATTGTATGCAACCAGCGCTTCTTTACATGAGACAACAAGGGTATGGACGCATTATTAACATATCTTCAATTAGTAGAGAAGGAAACATAGGTCAAGCAAATTATGCGGCTACAAAGGCAGGAGTTGTAGGATTAACAAAAACAGCAGCGAAAGAAGTTGGAAGTTTCGGTATTACTTGTAATGCGATTTGTCCGGGGTTTATGGATACAGATATGACAAAAACGATACCAGATAAAGTGAAAGAAAAGATGGTGGGCGCTATTCCAGTTGGTAGAATTGGAACGCCAGAAGATATTGCGAACGCAGCAGCCTTTTTAGCATCAGAATACGCATCTTATATTACAGGTGAAGTATTAAATGTGAGCGGAGGACTGCAAGTTTAAAGGAATACATAATGAAAAGAACCTGACCAGGTAAGTCAGGTTCTTTCTCATTAATTTAAGTTAAGCCAAACGCTCTTCACTTCTGTATAGTTATTTAATGCGTAAGATCCCATTTCACGGCCGAGACCAGATTGTTTAAATCCTCCAAATGGAGATGCTGCATCAAAGACGTTATAACAGTTTACCCATACTGTACCTGCACGTACTTTACTTGCAACATAGTGTGCAGTTTTAACATTTTCTGTCCATACACCGGCAGCTAAGCCAAATTGAGATTTATTCGCACGTTCAATTACTTCATCAATATCGTTAAACGGTATTGCAGAAATAACTGGACCGAAAATTTCTTCTTTTGCGATCGTCATTTCGTCATTTACGTCAGCGAATACTGTAGGAGAAACGAAGTAGCCTTGATCGAATGGATTATTTCCTCCGCAAAGTACTTCAGCGCCTTCTTCAATCCCTTTTTCAATGAAGCCCATTACACGTTTTTGTTGTTCTTCGGAAACGAGAGGACCGATTGTAGTTTCTGGACTTAGACCAGCGCCTTGATTTAATTTTTTAGAATAAAGGACGAGATCAGCCATGACATTATCATACATTTTCTTCGGAACAAATAAGCGTGATCCAGCAGAGCATACTTGTCCTTGGTTAAACATAACACCAGAAAGTGCACCAGGAATCGCGCGAGATAAATCAGCATCTGGCAAGATGATATTTGGTGATTTACCGCCTAACTCAAGTGTAACGCGTTTTAATGATTCGGATGCTTGTCGCATAATTTGTTTACCGACAGGAGTAGAACCGGTAAATGCAATTTTATCAACGAGTGGATGATTAACGAGAGCTTGTCCAGCTGATTCACCGAATCCAGGTACGATATTAATAACACCTTTCGGGAATCCAGCTTCTTCAATTAATTCAGCTAAGTATAGAGCAGATAGTGGAGTTTGTTCTGCAGGTTTTAAAACGATTGTACATCCTGTAGCAAGCGCTGCTCCCATTTTCCACATTGCCATAAGAAGCGGGAAGTTCCAAGGGATAATTTGACCAACGACACCAACAGCTTCATGGCGTGTATAGTTAAAGTAATCACCGGAAACAGGAATTGTTTGACCAACGATTTTCGTAGCCCAGCCAGCGTAATAGCGCATATGCTCAATTGCAAGTGGTATGTCTGCTGCCATTGTTTCACGGATTGGCTTTCCGTTATCTAATGTTTCGAGCTGTGCAAGCTCTTCTTTATGTTCTTCCATTAAATCAGCTAACTTGTACATGAGACGGCTTCGCTCAGCAGTGCTCATACGAGACCAAGGACCTTCGTCAAAAGCCATACGAGCTGCGACTACAGCTTTATGAATATCTTCACGACCAGCTTCAGAAACGACGGCAAGTGTTTCACCAGTTGCTGGGTTAGGTGTTTTAAATGTTTTTCCGGAAGCGCTTTCAATGAAAGATCCATTCACATATAACTTTTTTGTACCTTGAAGAAAATTTTCTACCTTTTCATGAAGATTTACAGCTAGTTGACTCATTGTATAACCCCCTTGAAAATATAATGTAAACGCAGTACGAGACGGCGCTTATTCCGAAATCAAGGATGTGGAAACTAGATGGAAAGCCTCTAATTAAAATCATAATTAATAAATACTGAAAATTCAAATTTCATTTGTGTTACAATTGTAAAAAATATGTAATGTAACAGAACCTTCTATATGATTGTAAAAAATCCTGCTTGTTTTTGCTTTCTAGTAGGAAAAACTAGAAGAACAATGGTACAATAATACATCGTGAGAGGAGGGGGAAAAATGAAAGATTATCATGATGATCCACGCTTTCGAATAGCCCATAGAGAAGCGTTAATTGGTCTTGGACTTGCTATTATTAATTTTATAATATGGTACGGATTCGCTTATGGGCTTGGTAGTAAAAATCCGAGTGAATATACATATGTATTCGGTTTTCCCGCATGGTTTTTTTATAGCTGTATCGTTGGATTTATCGTTATGGTTATTTTACTTAGTTTAGTTGTTCGTTTTGTATTTCAAGATATTTCACTCGATGAGGAAGAAAAAAGTGAGGAATAATAGATGAATTGGTATGTAATCATTCCAATGATAATTTCGTTTATCGTTGTATTTTTAATTGGTGTATATGCTTCAAGACGCGTGCAAGCAACTGCTCATAATAAATTTTTACAAGAATATTTTCTAGGTGGGCGTGAGCTAGGCGGTTTATTATTAGCGATGACAATGATTGCTACGTACGGTAGTGCAAGTAGCTTTATTGGTGGCCCTGGTATTGCTTACAATATGGGGCTTGGATGGGTACTGTTATCTGCGATTCAAGTTGTAACAGGGTATATCGTTTTAACGGTTATCGGTAAAAAGTTTGCAATTATCGCTAGGAAGATGGAAGCAATTACTCTTATCGATTATTTAAAAGGGAGATACAATAATAAAGCAGTTGTTATACTCTCTGCGTTATGTATTATTATCTTTTTATTTTCGGCGACAGTAGCCCAGTGGGTCGGCGGTGGACGATTAATTGAGTCACTAACGGGTCTATCGTATACAACAGCACTATTTTTATTTACTTTTTCTGTACTTGTGTACGTATTAATTGGTGGATTTCGTGCAGTCGCGCTATCAGATACATTATTAGGAATCATTATGTTAGTTGGAACGACAATCATTTTAATTGCTACTGTCATTGCTGGTGGTGGAATTGAAAAGATTATGCAGGAACTTGTTCAAATTAATCCAAATTTAATTACACCATTCGGAGCAGATGGCAGTTTAACGAAATCATATGTTACATCATTTTGGATTTTAATTGGAATTGGCGTTGTAGGTTTACCGCAAATTAGCGTGCGTGCCATGTCTTATAAAAATTCAAAAGCTATGCACCAAGCTTTAATAATTGGAACAGTTGTCGTTGGTACAATTATGATCGGTATGCATTTAACAGGTGTATTTGCAAGAGTAGTACTTCCAGGTATAACGGTACCAGATAAAGTAATGCCGCTACTTGCGATGGAAGTGTTGCCACCGTGGTTAGCTGGAGTTTTCTTAGCCGCACCAATGGCAGCGATTATGTCTACAGTAAACTCTTTATTATTACTTGTAAGCTCGTCAATTATTAAAGATATATACGTAAATTACATAAAGAAAGATGCAGCAGACAGTACGATAAAAAAAGGAAGTTTGTGGATTACTGGTATTGTAGGACTACTCGTTTATGCAGCGGCGATTAAACCACCAGATTTTTTAATATGGCTAAATTTATTTTCTTTCGGTGGATTAGAAGCAGCATTCATTTGGCCAATCGTATTAGGGTTATATTGGAGGAAAGGAAATGCTACAGGAGCGCTTGCTTCCATTTTCGTTGGAGTAGGTTCATATATGTGTATTCATCTTTTCTATCCAAATCCGTTCGGTATACATACAGTTGTCTTCCCAATTTGTTTTGCGTTTATCGCTTATGTTATTGGAAGTATGAGTGCTGTAAAAAAAACAGTATAGGTTAGCTGAAGAACGTAGTCCTTATAGGACTGCGTTTTTTCGTATGAAATTGTTCTTTTTTATTCTGTATACCAATTGTTATTCATAAATTAATAACAATTGAGGGGATGGAGTTGAGGTCGATGAAAAAAGTATTATTTTTAGGAGACCCAGGAATTGATGACTCTTTAGCAATTATGTATGGATTGTTGCATCCTGATATTGATATTGTTGGTGTAGTAACGGGATATGGAAATGTAACACAAGAAAAGGCGACAAGTAATGCCGCATATTTGCTGCAAATGGCAGGACGGGAAGATATACCTGTTATTAATGGTGCAAAAATCCCTTTATCCGGAGATGTTACGACGTATTATCCAGAAATTCATGGGGCAGACGGTTTAGGACCAATTAAACCTCCAAAAACTTTTTCACCAAATATAAAGTCTTTTTGTACATTTTTTGATCTTCTTGAAAAATATAAAGGAGAATTAATAATAGTCGATGCTGGTAGATCAACAACGTTAGCGACAGCATTTATTTTAGAAAAGCCGATGATGAAGTATGTGAAAGAATATTATATAATGGGCGGTGCTTTTTTAATGCCTGGCAATGTAACACCAGTCGCAGAGGCGAATTTTCATGGTGATCCCATTGCGTCACAATTAGTCATGCAAAATGCCAAAAATGTGACATTAGTACCACTTAACGTTACATCGGAAGCAATTATTACACCGGAAATGGTAAAATATATTACGAAACACTCTAAAACGAGTTTTAATAAGTTAATCGAGCCGATATTTACGTATTATTATAAAGCTTATAGAAAGTTAAATCCGAAAATAAAAGGAAGTCCAGTGCATGACGTCGTTACAATGATGGTTGCGGCAAATCCATCCCTTTTAGATTATGTATATCGTCGTGTCGATGTAGATACAGCTGGAATTGCAAAAGGAGAAAGTATTGCAGATTTCCGTCCTCAACCTGATGCAAAAGCCTTGAAAAATTGGGTGCGAATTGGTTGGTCATTACATTATAAAAAATTTCTTGAGGATTTTGTGAAAATCATGACGTAGACATAATAGGAGTATACAAGTTAAAATAATGGAGATGGTTATTCAAATGACCATCTCCATTATTTTGTTTTTTAATGATAAATAGAGAAGAGTTATACAATAGGAGAGGAATTTTACTTGAAAAAAACTATGGTATGCGCAGTAATTGTGGGTATTTTCGTTTTGCTAATATCGGGTAACTTTTTAGTGAAAAAAGTATGGAGTTCAAATAATGATGATGCACAGTATATTGCATCTTTTATTGAAGAACATAAAGATGAAAAAAATAGTGCACTTCTAGTAAAGAGAAATGATAAAGTTGTTTATTCTGTAAATCCCAATGTTGTATTGCCAGTCGCTAGTACGATGAAATTAATTGTGGCGCTTGAATATACGAAACAAGTTACTGAAGGGAAAATTGATTCGTCTAGTTTCGTTTCGATTAATGATGTGAATCGTTATTATGTTCCGAATACAGATGGGGGTGCACAAGATAGATGGCAAAAGTATTTGGAGAAGACAGGCAAGATAACTGAAGGAGCGGTTTCTTTAGAAGAAGTGGCAAAAGGAATGGTTAAGTTTAGTTCGAATGCGAATGCTGAATACTTAATGGAATTGTTAGGATTAGATAACATTAATCGGAATTTACAAAGTTTATCACTTCCTGCACATCAACCACTATTTCCAATCGTTTCATCTTTATATATCCCGGGATATTTGCATAAAGAATTGCATGTTCCAAAATATAAAATAGAAAAAAAGTTAAAAGAAATGTCTCAAGAGCAATATCGTGAATATGCGATGAATATTCATGAACGCTTAAAGAAGAAGGGACCATTATTACAGAAGGAAATTCCGCTTTATTTAGAGGAACGTTACGACAAAATTTGGTCAGATAGATTACCAGCAGCTTCCGCAAATGATTATATGGTATTACTTCAAAAAGCAAACCATAAAGGCGGCTTGACAGAGGCTGAAGAAAAAGTATGGGCAAATATCGTTGAAACAGACATGAGTGCCAAGAAATACCGTAAAACATTTAGACATGCTGGGCAAAAGAATGGTTACACACCATGGACGGTGACAAAAGCAGTTTACGCTATGGATAAACGTGGAAACTGTACAGAAATTGTGTTTTTAGCGAATAATTTAAATGAAGACGATAGTGCAGAAATACGGAAGCATTTAGCAAACTTACATTTCCAAGTGTTGCAAAGTGATAAGTATGATGCGACTTTTATTAAATAAACTCGGTGCAGAGAGCACCGAGTTTATTTTTATGTACAAGCACTTTTTTTCTATCTCTGGGTATGATGGGTAGTAATACTTAGGTGAGAGGGGAAAAGGTGATGAAACAGAGTAAGGAAGAGTTTATAAAGAGTGAAGGCGCTGATTTCCCTGGAAAAACATATGTGGATTGTGTATTACAACATGTATTTGATTTTCAACGAAATTACTTATTGAAAGATATGTTTCAAGTGCATAAAGCACATATTACGATGTTGACTGAAGAAAGTTTAATGAAAATAGAAGAAGCTAAAGTTATATTAAACGCACTTAGAAAAGTAGAGCGAATACCAAAAGATAAATTGGTATATACAGAGCAGCATGAAGACCTCTTTTTTTTAGTCGAACATTTAATTTCTCAAGAAGCGAAATGCGATTTTGTAAGTAATATGCATATTGGTAGGAGTAGAAATGATATGGGTGTAACGATGTATCGCATGAGTTTAAGGCGATATGTAATACGGTTAATGGAGCATCATTTGTTATTGCAAGAAAGTATATTACAACTTGCCGATGATCACAAGGAAACGATTATGCCAGCTTATACACATACACAACCAGCACAGCCAACAACATTTGGTCATTATACTTTAGCAATTTATGATACGATGCAAAGAGATTTAGAACGAATGAAAAAAACGTACCAACTTTTAAATCAGTCTCCAATGGGGGCGGCTGCACTCTCTACAACAAGTTTCCCGATTAAACGAGAACGAGTTGCTCATCTACTTGGATTTACAAATGTAATTGAGAACTCATATGATGCTGTTGCCGGGGCGGATTATTTATTGGAAGTTAGCTCGCTACTTATGGTAATGATGACGAACACGAGTAGATGGATTCATGACTTTTTGTTGTTAGCAACGAAAGAATATGACGGTATTACTGTTGCAAAGCCATATGTACAAATCAGTAGTATAATGCCGCAAAAACGAAATCCAGTTTCAATTGAACACGCTCGTGCAATTACGAGTGGTGCTTTAGGAGAAGCATTTACAGTATTTCAAATGATCCATAATACGCCATTTGGTGATATTGTCGATACGGAAGATGACTTGCAGCCGTATTTATATAAAGGAATTGGAAAGACCATTCGTGTTTTTTGTATGATGAATGCAGTTGTTCGAACGATGAAAGTAGAAGAAGAAACGTTGAAAAGTCGTTCCTATAAACATGCAATTACGATAACTGATTTCGCAGATGTTTTAACAAAAAATTATGACATTCCATTTCGGCAGGCGCATCATGCAGCAAGTGTTATTGCGAAAATGTCATTGGAGCAACAAAAGGAGCTGCATGAATTACATTTAAAAGATGTAAATATATACTTACAAGAAAAGTTTAAAATACATTTATTAGAAAAAGAGTGGGAAGAAATTGTATCGCCAGAAGCTTTTATTCAAAAAAGAAATGTATACGGTGGACCGAGTAAAAAAGAAATGGAGCGCATGATTAAAAATCGAAAAGAGTCATTTCAAAATGAAGAAGAGGTATTTGAAAGGGAAAAACAAAGAATTTTACAAGCTGAAACGAATTTGAATTCATTAACTTTGAATATTGTTGAATCGTAAAAGAGGAATTTAGTGAATTAATCGCCAATACTTTATGAAACTATAAATAGAGAGAAGAGATTGTCGATGATTCAATTATATGTATATGAAGAGATTTTTCATTTTAAAGAAGATGTTACAACATTTCTAGAAAAGAATGAGCAGGAAAACAATCTCATATTAGGTGTATTACAAATGGTCCAGGAACCGATATTTATGGGGATAGCGAAACAAGGAGAAGAAATTGCCGTTGTATTTCTGCAAACAGAAGAGAAGAAACAAATCATTGTTGCAACTTCTGAAATCGCAGGAGTAGCTATTGAGGAACTTGCAAAAGAGTTAACGAAAGTATACCCGGATATTCCTGGATTGATCGGTAATAAGAAAATTGTACAGAAATTAGCGGAAGAGATTGCGGTATTAGAAAATAAGAAAACGAATGTTGCAATGGAGCAAGGTGTGTATGAGCTGAACAGAGTAAAGAAGAGGTGTAATGCGAACGGACTTTTCCGGGCAGTAAATAATGATGAATTACCATTAATAGAACAGTGGATATATCAATTTTGTGAAGATGTAAAGCTTCCTACTACGAAAGAAGAAGCAAAACAAACTGCGCATACATTAATAACTACAAATCGACTGTTTGGTTTGGAAGTGGATAGGAAACTCGTTTCTGTAGCTGCAAAAACGAGACCAACTAAAAATAATATAACAGTTAATTTTGTATATACGCCGAAAGAAGCAAGGAAAAAGGGATACGCATCTAATTGTGTAGCGGCACTTAGTCAACGTATGTTAGATGAAGGGTACAAGACGACTACGTTATATACTGATCTAGCGAATCCGACATCTAATAAAATTTATCAAGAAATCGGTTATGAGCAAATTGCGGAGTCTGTGCTTATATTTTTAGAGAAGTAGAACAAAAAGGTGTGCTAAAATAGCACGCCTTTTTATTATTCATCAATCCTAATAACCTCGCCTTGAGGGAAGTCCTCAGTTTCTAGTAAGTTACGAATAGCTTTCGCAACATATTCAGGTGATAATAGTTTTCCTTCTTCTTTTAATGCAATGAAGCGGTCCAAATTTATAAAATCTTCTTTATTTGTTTCACGAATTTGTGATTGCATATTTGTATCAACAACACCAGGTGCAAAAGCGACGATTTTTACTGGATATTCTTTTTCTACTTCTTCAGTTGCTACGCACTGTGTAAACATATTTACACCAGCTTTCGTTGTGCAATAAGCGCCCCAGCCAAAGTAAGGATTTTTTCCTGCACCAGATGAAATGTTAATAACGCGTTTATCTACTTTCCAGCCTTTCGTATGCTTCATAAACGTAGATGTAAGAATCATAGGTGCAAGTAAATTAATGTGAACGTTCGTAATGAATTGTTCGCTTTCAGCTTTTTCGATTGGCTTCATAGGTGCAACTGTACCCGCATTATTAATTAAATGAATAGAGGATACATTTTCTTTTCTAATAGATGAAATGATCTCTTTAAAGTTAGTTTCTAAGTTATGTACATCTTGAAGATCTAGGGAATGAAAAATGCAATTGCTGTTATATTGTTCTGCAAGTTTAGTAAGCTCTTTATTTTCTCTTCTAGAAATAGAGATGACAGTTGTATTTTTTTCTAATAATTGCGTGGCAATAGCTTCCCCTAAACCTTGTGAAGTTCCTGTTATAATAACATAGCGCATAGTTTTATAAACTCCTCTCATATGTGCGGAATTTTGTTGGACAACGTACATCCCATAGGTTGTCTACATTTTATAGTATAGAGCACTTTTTACTATAAATGAAATGAGATGATTGTGTGCCTTTTATAAATCGTTTTACGACAACAGTACCTGGTGCCGTCACGTTCACTGGGAATACACTGGGACTTAGTCCTACATCACCTGCACCAGGTAATATTTTTGGTACACTTGCTGTGTTTACGACAGTAAATACAGCATTGCAAGTACCAGGATTCCCAGCAGGGACAACAGATGAATGGGAATTGAATTCTTCAAGTGCAATTTTAAATCTTCCAGCGGGAAGCAGTGTGTTATATGCAGAATTAGTTTGGGCTGGTACGTTCCGGACTGATACGGAAGATGTGTTACCATTTTTAAATGATAACATTACATTTACAACGCCAGCAGGGACGTTTTCTGTTACGCCAGATCCTGTTACCGCGCAGCAAGGTTCAGTAGGAAACCAGTTTTATTATGCTCGCTCTGCCAATGTAACGAATCTTGTTAGTGCAGGTGGAGCAGGAACATATACAACGGGTGCTGTGCCAGCTGCAAGAACTTCAGCCGACCCAACAATCAGTCGTTCAGCTGGATGGACGCTTGAGGTTGTGTATCAAAATGCCAATTTACCACTTCGAAATTTGTCAGTATATGCAGGTCAAGAAATTATTGATGCTTCATCACCACCAGTTGATGCCACTATTTCAGGATTTGCTACTCCAGCTACAGGAGCTGTAACAGGACGAGTGCTCGTAACTGCTCAAGAAGGTGATTCTAACATTGTTGGAGATCAACTTCGCTTTGGACCGAATGCAAATGCTACAGTTGCATTATTCGGACCGAGAAATCCTGCGAATAATTTTTTTCAGTCACAAATTTGTAATGACAGTGGAAATTTAGATACGAGTGGCACGTTTGGAGATTTGAATCAGCCGTTAGGGATAGCTTTGGCCGTCCGAAGACAGGGGTGGGATATTACAAATGTAGATGCCTCCTCATCTTTAGTAAACAATCAAACATCAGCAACGGTTCGATTCGTTACTAATGGAGATGGATACGCTGCAGCTGGTTTTGGGGTTCAAATTGATGCAACGGGGCCAATTATTAATCCTGTTAAATCGGTCAATAGAACAGTTGCAGGAGTTGGAGATATTCTTACCTACACAATTACAGTTCCTAATACAGGTACAGGAAGTGCAGAAAATGTTATATTACAAGACAGTATTCCGAACGGAACGACGTTTGTTACAGGTAGTGTAACAGTAGGTGGAGTAACACAGCCGAATGCGAACCCTGCTAATGGAATTAATTTAGGCACAATCCCAAATAACACGCAAAGAATTGTTACATTTCAAGTACGAATAACATCGTTTCCGAACCCAAATCCTATTCCAAATCGTGCAATGGTGTCATATCAATTCCGTCCTTTCGTTAGTAGTCCTCCTATTACAAGTACGTCTTCTTCAAACACAGTACAAACGACAGTGAATCAAGCGACTATAAGTATGCAAAAATCTGTAGATTTACAGACGGCAACGCTTAATGATGTATTAACGTACACAGTTAATGTCACAAATAATGGGAACGTTACTGCAAACAATGTTATTTTTGTTGATAGTATACCTGCTGGAACAACATTTGTTCCAAATAGCGTTACAGTGAATGGAGTAGCACGCCCAGGAGCGAATCCAGCAAGTAGTATAAATCTTGGAAGTATTAATGCTTCGCAAACGACTATAGTGCGCTTTCAAGTTCGAGTAACATCTAATCCTCTTGTCAATCCAATTCCCAATCGTGCAAGTGCTACATTTACCTTTACTCCAGTGCCTGGTCAACAACCAGTTTCAGGGCAAGCGACAAGTAACACTGTAGTTACGACCGTTAACATAGCTGATATAAGAACGAGAAAAACAGTGGATAGAGCTTTTGCGACGGTAAATGATGTTCTTACGTACACTGTTACAATTGAAAATACAGGAAATGTACTTGCGACGAACGTTATTTTTCAAGATCCGATCCCAATTGGAACGACATTTATCGCAAATAGTGTGACTGTGGACGGGGTTTCACAACCTGGGGCAAATCCAGCAACTGGGTTTACAGTAGCTAATATATCTCCTGGCGGAAGTAGGACTGTTACATTTCGAGTACGAGTTACATCTACACCATCGGGAGGTACGATTGCGAATCGCGGAAATGTGTCTGCTAATTTCGTCGTTATTCCGAATCAGCCACCGATAACAATTAATAGACAAACGAATACAGTTGTGACACAAGTTAATACAGGCGGTTTAAATGTAATAAAAGAAGTGAATACAACGCAAGCGGCGGTAGGGGATACTTTAACATACACAATTGCCGTCCAAAATACAGGAAACGTTCCGTTAACAAATGTATTTTTCCAAGACCCTATTTCTTCTGCTGTTTCATTTGTTGCAAATTCTGTAACAATTAATGGAGTATCGCAAAGTGGATTGAATCCGAATACAGGATTTTCTCTTCCGAATATTCCTGCGGCTCAAACAGTTGTAGTCACATTTGACGTATTAATTGTACAGGATCCAGAAAATGAAGATATTTTAAATCAAGCAAATGTAACAGCAAGTTTTCAAGTGAATCCGAGTGAACCACCAGTAACCATCAATGTTCCGAGTAATGTTGTGAATACGACAGTACAAACAGGGAACTTTGAAGTTGTGAAATCAGTGAATACGGCTGTTGCAACTGTAGGGGATATTTTAGTATATACAATCGAAGTTATAAATGCAGGTAGTGTACCAGCTACAAATGTATTTTTCCAAGATTCAATTCCACAAGGGACATTATTTATTGAAAATAGTGTAGTTGTGAATGGTGTTTTACAAGAAGGGGCAGATCCAGAACTTGGATTCCCATTAAATGATTTGCCTACTGGCGCGAGTGTTATTGTTACGTTTGAAGTATTAATTGATGAAATTCCCCAAGGGAATAATGTCGTAAATAATGGGAATGTAACTGGAGATTTCCTTGTAAATCCAACAGAGCCACCGATTACTGTAACAGTACCAAGTAATACTGTTATGACGATTGTGAATTCTTCAGGGTTAAATGTAATGAAAAGTGTAAGTGCTACTGAAGCCGGTGTAGGAGATACGTTAACGTATACAGTTCGTATACAAAATAGTGGAACGGTGACAGCGACAAATGTATCATTCCTTGATCCGATTCCAGTTGGAACCACTTTTGTAGCGAATAGTGTAACAATAAACGGGACACCTCAACCAGGTTTAAACCCGACAATTGGATTTCCACTTGCTAATATTCCAGTAGGAGGTATGGTGACGGTCACTTTTCAAGTGGCAATCACGAGTGTACCACCAAATAGAGTTCTTCCGAATAATGCGAATGTAACTGCTGATTTCCAGGTAAGTCCTCTCCAGCCACCAATTACAATTGTAACGATTAGTAATATTGTTGTGACGCGAGTGAATGTGGGATCACTTAATGTAATGAAGAGTGTAAATACACCACAAGCCGGTGTAGGAGATACGTTAACGTATACGATTCTTATTCAAAATACAGGAACTGTTCCTGCAACAAATATTGTTTTTCAAGATCCAATTCCGTCTGGTACTGCGTTTGTAACAAATAGTGTGACGATAAATGGAGTTGTTCAGCAAGGTGCGGATCCTATGCTAGGTTTCCCGGTACCAAATATTCCGGTCGGGCAAACGGCTACGATTACGTTTCAAGTTACAGTGACGAGTGTTCCGAGCGGTGGAAATATAAGAAACCAATCGAACGTTACTGCAAGTTTTCTTATAAATCCAGCAAACCCTCCAATAACGACTGTTACAAATAGTAATTTTGTAGTGACGCAAGTAAACACAGCACAGTTAAATATACAAAAATCTTCATCTGTACAACAAGCAGCACTTGGAGAAACTTACACGTATTCTGTTGTCATTCGGAATAACGGTACAGTAACAGCAACGAATGTCTCTTTCCTTGATCCAATTGCTTTAGAAACAACATTTGTAGCAAACAGTGTAACGATAAATGGAACGCTACAACCTGGATTTGACCCAAATGTTGGTTTCCCGCTTCCTAATATTGCTGCTGGAACATCATTGACAGTAACGTTCCAAGTTACGGTAGTTGCACCGTCTACACGTGGAGCAGTATTAAATACAGCATCTGCTACAGCCACTTTCTTATTAAATCCTTTACAACCACCTGTAACAACCACGAATTCAAGTAATACAACGGTAGTTACAATACCGTTACCTCCTCCTGGTGAAGTAACAGCAACAAAAACAGTTGATGTTGCAACTGGGGCCGTTGGGGATGTATTAACGTATACTGTGCTCATTTCAAACGTAGGAATTATCCCTGTTACAGATGTGTTCTTCCAAGATGTCATACCAGAAGGAACGACGTTTGTTGACAATAGTGTAACGATAGGTGGAGTGCAGCAACTTGGTTTAAATCCAGAAATAGGATTTACAGTTACTCCATTATTAATCGCTGGTGGAAGTATTGAGGTCACATTCCAAGTGACGATTACAGAAATTCCAGATAATGAAGTCATATTAAATGATGCAGATGTTACATTTACTTCACAACCAAATCCGCAGGAACCACCGATTACGGAAACGATATTAACAAATTTAGTCGTTACGACAATTAATATAGCGTTCATTTTTCCATTGAAACTAGTAGATAAAGAAGTAGCGACGGTAGGAGAAATATTAACGTATGATGTATTGATTTTTAATTTCGGAACAGTGCCAGCGACGAATGTTCAATTTATCGATACTACTTCCGCGGGTGTAGCATTTGTACCAGGAAGTGTGAGCATAAACGGGGTACCAGCACCAGGATTAGATCCTTTCATTGGTTTTACAGTTCCAGATATACCTGTCGATGATTTTGTACTTGTCACATATCAGGAAGTGGTTACAAGCATACCAGAAGGTGGAACGATTGTTAATTTTGTAGACGTTACAGCTACATTTGCTGTAAGTGAAACAGAACCGCCTATTACGGAAACAACGACAAGTAATACGACATTAACAGAAATCAATGAGCCTGGTTTGAATGTTTTAAAATCAGTGGGTCAGCCGGTTGTTGCAGTAGGCGATACAATCACATATACAACAGTAGTTCAAAATACAGGAACAGTGCCAGCAACGAATGTTCAATATAGTGATGTATTACCTTCCTCTATAGCATTCGTGCCGAACAGTGTAACGATAGATGGTGTGTTACAACCTGGATTCAATCCGAATAACGGATTCCCGCTTCCAGATATAAATCCAGGTGAAAGTGTAGAAGTCACCTTCCAAGTAACCGTTGTTAGTGCGCCATCAAACGGAACAATTGCCAATACGGCAAATGTAACTGGAAGTTTTGTATTAGTACCAGGAGAACCACCAGTTATAGTAACAGAGCCGAGCAATACAACACTTACAACTGTAAATAGAGGGCAATTTAATGTTATTAAACAAGTAAATAGGGTTGCTACTCTCGTTGGAGATATATTAACGTATACGGTTCAAATAACGAATACAGGAACAGTAACAGCTAATGCTGTTCAGTTTGTTGATACCATTTCAGCAGGGGCGTCATTTGTACCAAATAGTGTAACGATAAATGGAGCCTCGCAACCAAACTTAAATCCAATTACTGGATTTGGAGTTGGAGATATACCGGTAGGTGAAACAGTTATAGTGACGTTTCAAGCGACAGTTACAAACATCCCGTCATCAGGAACAATTACGAACGTTGCAAATATAACAGGAAGCTTTACTTTAGTGCCAGGAGAACTACCAGTTGTAGTAACAGAGCCGAGTAATACGACGATAACTAGAGTGAATAGAGGACGATTCAGCGTTATAAAATCTATAAATAAAGAAGCGACACGATTAGGAGATACGTTAACGTATAGTGTGCAAGTTACAAATACGGGAACGGTAACAGCAACGAATGTTCAGTTTATCGATGTTCCATCACCTAGTTTAGAATTCGTTCCTGGAAGTGTACAAATAAATGGGGTTCCGCAAGTAGGTTTAGATCCATTTGTAGGCTTTGCATTGCCTGATCTTGCAGTAGGGGATAGTGTATTAATTACATTTGAAGTAAATGTAATCGCAGTTCCGCCTTCTAGTAGCGTTATGAATACAGCAAGAGTAACGGGAGATTTCGAATTGATTCCAGGAGAACCTCCGTCTACAATTACAAATTCAAGTAATACGACGGTTACGCCGGTAAATAGAGGCAGCTTAGATATGCTAAAAGAAGTAGACCATTCAGTTGTTGGTGTAGGAGAAACGGTAACGTATACTGTTCGTATATTAAATACTGGTACTGCTGATGCAATGAATGTTCAATTTATCGATGTGCTATCTCAGGAAGCTGATTTCATTCCAAATAGTGTAACGATAAATGGGGTTCCGCAACCGGGGTTAAATCCGCAGATTGGATTTACGATACCTGATATACCAGTTGGTGAGACGGCACTTGTAACATATGAAGCTACGATTACAAGTTTTCCGGATGGTGGAACAGTAGTAAACGTTGCTGGAGTGTTAGCAGAATATATTTTAGTACCAGGAGAGCCGCCAGTTACAGTGATGGACACGAGCAATACAGTTATTGTAACGGTAAATACTGCAATCTTATTTGTTGCAAAAGGAGCAAACTTTGAAGTAGCAATGATAGGGGATGTTGTCACTTACGGAATCGCTGTTATAAATGATAGTACAGTTCCTGTGACCAATATTGTGTTAACAGATATCATTGATCCGAATACGCTATTTATAAATGGTACGGTAACGGTAAATGATGTACCTCTTCCATTTGCTAATCCGAATACTGGTATTCCGTTAGGTGATTTTCAGCCAAATGATGCAGCAATTATTAATTTCCAAGTTGTAATAACAGGAGGGCAAGTAAATAATTTAGTTACAAATACCGCTACAGCGAATGGGCTCGCAACTGTAAATCCGAATGAGCCGCCAGTAGTAGTTGAAGGTGATAGTAATACAGTTGTTATCCCGTTTATTCCTCAAAATGTCTCAACGACAGTCGTAAAAACGGCAGATTTACAGGCAGCAACAATTGGAGATGTCATTACGTTTACGACAGTCATCACAAATACGGGTGATACTGTAATGCAAAATATTCGTTTTCAAGATATGTTAGATAGTAGTGTTCGATTTGTTCCTGGAAGTGTAACGGTTGATAATAGGCCAGTGCCGAATGTAAGCCCGGCAGTAGGGTTTCTTATCGGAATTTTAAATCCTGGTGAAGCAAGGACAGTTTCGTTCCAAGTAGCAGTACAGAGCGCGCCAAATGGCTCAGGAAATTATATAAATCAAGCGAGTATTCGTTTTGAACATCAAGTAGGCACAGTATTGCCACCTGTTACACAAATAGTAGAAAGTAACATAGTTGTCATTCCATTTGTTCCAACGATTGAACAAATTTGTGAAACAAACTTTAATTGCTTAGATAAAATTCCATTTCAATGTTCTCCGTGTAATCATTTGCATGGACATAAAAAATAAAAACAGAAAGAGCATCCTGAAAAATAATTGGATGCTCTTTCTGTTTTAATCATATAGATTCATTTTCGGGTGAGGTGAAAAATTCGTCGATTTTGTCGGAGAGTAGTAATGGAATGGCTCCTTTTATAACAGAAATGTCCCAGTCCCACCATGCGAGATTCTCTAGTTTGTCAATCGTTTCTTGTGGGAAACGATATCGAACAAATTTTGCAGGATTACCAGCTACAATTGCATACGGGGGTACGTCTTTTGTAACAACGCTTCTGGCGCCGATAATGGCCCCGTTACCAATTGTAACACCAGATAAAATGCAGGATTGATAACCAATCCATACATCATTGCCGACTACGATATCACCTTTTGAAGAAGGGTGACCAGTAATATGTGCTCCTTCATCAAAAAGTGCATTAAATGGATAAGTTGTTATCCAGTCTGCGCGATGTTCACCGCCGAGTATGAAAACGACTTCTTCTGCTAATGAACAAAACTTACCTATTTTTAATTTTGTTTCATCGTTCCAAGAAAAAATGGTTGGCCCTACTTTACTATAAGTATAATCACCAATATCATATTTATTATATTCAGGTTTTTGATTTAAATATAACATGCTTCTTCAGCCTCCTTTCTCAATTAAGCGATACGTATGGAATATTATATGCAAGATGTAGTAATGTGAACTGTATTAATAGGTGAAATGAAAAAAAGGGAGTGGGATGTATGCGATACGAAATGGGTTTATATAATAAACCGTTTCAGTCAATTCAATCAGGAAAAAAAGTATATGAAGTACGCCTATACGATAAAAAACGTCAACTAATAAACAAAGGCGATGAAATCGTATTTACGAATCTTACGACGACAGAAATGATGACGGTAAAAGTAACGGAAATAAAGCGATACGAGAGCTTTAAATCTATGTATGAACAAATTGATAAAAAATTATTGGATTGTGAGAATGATAGTTTAGAGGAAATGTTAGAAAGTACATACAAAATATATACGAAAGAACAAGAAAAAGAGTGGGGAACAGTCGCGATTCGTATTGAGGAAATAAAATGATAAGAAATCGCGGGGCGGCTATCATTGTACAGGAAGGGAAAATTGCTCTTATAAAACGTATTCGAGAAGAGGAAACATATTATGTTTTTCCTGGCGGAGGGGTTGAGGAAGGTGAAACGCCTGAAGAGGCAACGAAAAGAGAGGTATATGAAGAATTAGGGCTACATATAAAAGTGGAGCACCTTATTGCAAAGGTAAAATATAAAGGAAATGAATATTATTATGGTGCCTATATTACAGGCGGAGTGTTCGGAAGTGGAACAGCTGAGGAATTTCAGCGGGAAGGTAGAGGAAGTTATATTCCGTTATGGCTACCGATAAACGAGTTGGAAAAAGTGAATATAAAACCTTATGAAGTGGTCGGAAATATATTTAATCATTATAAAATATAACGTCTGACAACATACAAAAAAAACCATTGACATAGGCTTCTGATTTAAGTATTGTATTCGAGTATGTTTATAATCAGGAGGTTTATATGAGCAATCAAACTACTACACATCATGTGAAAATGACAACAGCGGATCCATCTGGAATTGGTCTATTTGGATTAGCAATGGTAACACTTGTAGCATCATCTCAAAAGTTAGGCTTAACAGATGGCGTTTCACTTGTATTACCATGGGCAATCTTTTTAGGAGGATTTGCACAAATCTTTGCTTGCATTCACGATGCAAAGCATAACAATACATTCGGTACGACAGCATTTGGTGCGTACGGCCTATTTTGGTTAGGTGTTGGAATGACTTGGTTAATTCAACTTGGAGTATTTGGCGAAAAATTAGCACAAGCTGCAGATTCAAAACAGCTTGGTGTAGCCTTTATCGGATATTTGATTTTCACAATCTTTATGACGATTGGTGCAATGGAAACACATAAAGTATTATTTATGATCTTTGTCCTTATTGATTTCTTATTTATTGGTCTTTCATTAAGTACTTTAGGTGTTATGCCGCACGCAATGCATAATTTAGCAGCATATTCTGAACTTCTTATTTCATTATTATCTTTCTACGGTTCAGCAGCAGCAGTGTTAAATACACACTTTGGAAAAGTTGTTTTACCAGTAGGAAAGCCTTTTGGTATTTTTAAAAAGTAATAAAAAAGCACAGATGATTGTATAGTCATCTGTGCTTTTTTATTTATCCCGCTATTTGCCGGGCAGTAAGACCCCCCACCTCAAAATTCAGTGGAAGCAAAGAAGTTAGGTGAGGGCCCTGCTGCCCGTAAAAGTCCGATTGGTTCAACTAATAATGAGTGGGGGATGAACAAAACTCCCACTCATTAAAGTTTCACTTTATTCGAAATAAGTAATGTAAATAAAAGTAGAAAAAATAAATTGAAATTGATTATCATTATTAATATAATGAGAATGAGAATCATTTATTGTTAGAGGGGGATGCCAAAGTGGCAAAAATTTTAATAGCTTATGCAAGTATGTCAGGAAATACAGAGAGTATTGCTGATTTAATTAAAGTTAGTTTAGATACTTTTGATCATGAAGTAGTATTGCAAGAAATGGAAGGCATGGATGCTGAAGAATTATTAGCTTATGATGGAATCATTTTAGGATCTTATACGTGGGGCGATGGTGAATTACCATTTGAAGCGGAAGATTTTCATGAGGACTTAGAAAATATAGATTTAGCTGGGAAAAAGGTAGCGGTATTCGGATCAGGTGATACGGCGTATGAACTATTTTGTGAAGCGGTAACGATATTTGAAGAACGTCTTGTAGAACGCGGTGCAGAGCTTGTACAAGAAGGGCTGAAAATTGAATTAGCTCCAGAAGATGAAGAGGATGTTGAAAAATGCAGTAATTTTGCAATTGCATTTGCTGAGAAGTTCTAAGAATGGGAGTGTCAACGTGGAGACAATGTTAAGTGCAACTGCTATTGCAAAGTTAAGAGATGGAAAACTGTTGTTAGCTACTACATATAATGGCTTATTTATTGAACAAGACGGAGAATGGAAACGAATTTTAAATGGTTTTCAAAAACGAATTAGGGATTTACATAGCGAAGATAATGTAGTTTATGGTGTAGGTGACGAAGGGATTTTTATTCGTAGTATGAATGGTGGAGAGAACTGGACAATTCAGCGTTTTCCAACAAAAGCAACGAGTTGGAATGTATGTAGCAATGTACAAGGAACTGTCATTGCTCATGGAGAAAAAACGCTGTATCTTTCTAATAATTTCGGTTCGACATGGGAGACTATTCATCCGTTTCTTGAGTATGGCAGTGCGGCACCGTCTATTCGATCGTTATTTTTATATAAGCATTACTTATTTATTGGTACGAAAATACATGCTAAATATGGTGGTGTTTGGCTCTTTGATTTGAAGACACTTAAATTAAAGAGGATTAAAATTGCGATGAATCAAATGATCTCCGCGTTGATTTTACACAATTCTTATTTAGTAGCGGCAAGTGGATCGTGCAAGGGAGTTAGCGGGAATATTTCTTATTGTAAAATAGATGAAAGTATTGCGAGTGAAAAAATATATTGGCATACATGTCAAAGTGAGCAGAAAGCAAGTAGTTATTTAGACTTAAGTGTAGATCAACATGTTTTATATACAACTTCAACACAAAATAAGGCGGGTATTAGTAGTGTGTGCCGTGTGCTTCTTGACGAAGGTATTGTTACAGTATGTGATTCAGTTAAAGGGCACGGATGGCGCATTGTTAATCAAAAAGATGGTTATGTAGTAGCCGGATCAGGCGAATTAAAAGCAATGCAGTGGGAACAAAAAATAATTTAAGAAAAAACTTTACTTTTATTATATTGATATGATATAGTATATTTAAACCATTTTACTTTTAATAATATAGAGATTTAAATGAGCTGTAACTTCCGAGGAGGATAGCAATGTTAAATCTCCTCAGGGGTTGCAGTTTTTTAATATCTGGCTTATTATTGTAAGGTGGTTGAAAATGAATATGTACATATAGGTACATTGTAGGAGGATTTTTTTCATGCAAAACGGTAAAGTAAAATGGTTTAACTCAGAAAAAGGTTTCGGTTTCATCGAAGTTGAAGGCGGAGAAGACGTATTCGTTCATTTCTCAGCTATCCAAGGCGAAGGCTTCAAAACTTTAGAAGAAGGTCAAGAAGTTACTTTCGAAGTAGAACAAGGTAACCGTGGACCTCAAACGAAAACAAGCAATAAATACTTTAGAAAAAAGGCAAGGCGTTACTTTCGAAGTAGAACAAGGTAACCGTGGACCTCAAGCTACTAACGTAAACAAGAAGTAATTTTTGAAAAAAGAAGGGCTCGCCCTTCTTTTTTTTGCATTTTTATAGATGTCCTCCTACTTACATATCATAACGAGACTGAATTTTCATTTATTTATTCGGAGTATTTTTGTATAAAGTACATGAATAAATAAATACTGAAAATAG